>NZ_RZSN01000174.1:0-12114 GCF_003997315.1 Mesorhizobium sp. M1A.F.Ca.IN.020.04.1.1 | reverse complement strand
TCCGCGCCGCCTTCGACCCGCCGGCGCTCGCCAGGGCCTACCAGCAAGGCGGTGCTGCCTGTCTTTCGGTGCTGACCGACGCACCGTCCTTCCAGGGCGCGCCCGGCTTTCTGACCGCAGCGCGCGCCGCCGTTGGCCTGCCCGCCCTGCGCAAGGATTTCCTCTTCGACCCGTATCAGGTTCATGAAGCCCGCGCCTGGGGCGCGGACGCGATCCTCATCATCATGGCGAGCGTCGACGACGCCTTGGCCAGTGAATTGGAAGCCACGGCCTTCGATCTCGGCATGGACGCGCTGGTCGAGGTGCATCACGAACAGGAGATGGAACGCGCGCTTCGCCTCTCGTCGCGGCTGATCGGCATCAACAACCGCGATTTGAGAACCTTCGAAACCAGCCTCGACGTTTCCGAGCGGCTTGCCGCCATGGTCCCGGACGACCGGCTGCTGGTCAGCGAGAGCGGCATTTTCACCCATCAGGACTGCCGGCGGCTGGAAAAGAGCAAGATCGGCACTTTCCTCGTTGGCGAAAGCCTGATGCGGCAGGCCGACGTGGCCGCCGCGACCGCCCTTCTGCTGACGGGCAAGGCGCCTGCCGAGGCCGTTTGAGGATGCCCGCGCTTACGCATCTCGGCGCCAAGGGCGAAGCTAACATGGTCGATGTCGGCGGCAAGGCCGAGACGACGCGCACGGCCATCGCCGAAGGGTATGTCACCATGCAGCCGGAAACGCTGGAGATGATCCTGGCCGGCGACGCCAAGAAAGGCGACGTGCTGGGCACGGCGCGCCTCGCCGGCATCATGGCGGCCAAGAAGACGCATGAGCTCATCCCGCTTTGCCATCCCCTCCTTCTCACCAAGGTGTCCGTCGAGATCGAGCCCGACCACGCGCTTCCCGGCCTGAGGGTCAGCGCGCTTGCCAGGGTTACCGGCAAGACCGGGGTGGAAATGGAGGCGCTGACCGCGGCGTCGGTCGCCTGCCTCACCATCTACGACATGGCCAAGGCAGCGGACCGCGGCATGGCGATTTCCGGCATCAGGCTGGTCGAGAAAACCGGCGGCAAGTCGGGCGACTACAAGGTAGGTCCTTAGCATGGCTTTGCTTCCAGTCGCTGACGCGCTCCAACGCCTGTTGGACGGCGCGACCGCGCTGCCAGGCGAAAGCGTGCCGCTGGCCGACGCGTCCGGCCGGGTGCTGGCCGACCCCGTGGTGGCTCTGCGCACCCAGCCGCCCTTCAATGCGTCGGCGATGGACGGCTACGCCGTACGGGCCGCCGACGTAGCCTCGGCGCCGGCCCGGCTCTCCGTGATCGGCATGGCCCCCGCCGGGCGTGGCTTCACCGGCTCTGTCGGCAAGGGCGAGGCCGTGCGCATCTTCACCGGCGCGCCGCTCCCCGAAGGCGCCGATACCATCGTTATCCAGGAGAATGTCCGCGATCTCGGCGGCGGCGGCATCGAAGTGACCGAGCCGACCGTGGAGGGACGAAACGTCCGTCGCCGCGGCCTCGACTTCTGCGAGGGCGACCTGCTCCTCGAAAAAGGCCGCCAGCTCGATCCGGCGGCGCTTTCGCTGGCGGCATCGGCCAACCATCCGAGTCTCAACGTGGTGCGGCAGCCGCTGCTCGCCATCATCGCCACCGGCGATGAATTGCTGCCGCCGGGCAGCGCGCTCGGCCCCGACCAGATCATCTCGTCGAATGCCTGTGGCGTCACAGCTACGGCCCAGTCGGTCGGCGCGCGCGCGCTCGACCTCGGCATCGCCGCCGACCGCAAGGACGCGATCGCGGCCCTGGTCAAGAAGGCGGTCAAGGCCGGCGCCGACGTCATCGTCACGCTTGGCGGCGCCTCCGTCGGCGACCACGACTTGATCCATGACGTGCTGACCGGCGAAGGCATGCAGCTCGACTTCTGGAAGATCGCCATGCGTCCCGGCAAGCCGCTGATGTTTGGCCGGCTCGGCGACATTCGCTGCATCGGCCTGCCCGGCAATCCGGTCGCAAGCCTGGTCTGCTCGCAGCTGTTCCTGAAGCCGCTTCTGGCGCGGCTGGGCGGCCGGTCCTGCCGTCAGGAAATCCGCACGGCTCGGTTAGGCGTCGCAATGCACGCCAACGATCTCAGGCAGGACTATGTGCGCGCCGTGGTCCGCGAAGATGCGGGGGCGTTGATCGCAACACCGTTCGGCATCCAGGATTCCTCGATGTTGAGGATGCTCGCCGATGCCAATGGCCTGATCGTGCGCCAACCCTTCGCACCGGCGGCTGAAGCCGGCGAGGAATGCAGCGTTCTGATGTTACGCTGAACAAAACGTCAACACATTCACTAAACTTTAAACGGTTGCGGAACACAACTGGAACAGATAGTGTTTGTTCTGGGTTTGTTTTTCTGATTCTGGTTTCAGAACCCACGGGGGCCGCCATGCTGACGCGCAAACAACATGAACTGCTGATGTTCATCCATGAACGGCTCAAGGAAAGCGGCATTCCGCCGTCTTTCGATGAGATGAAGGAAGCGCTCGACCTTGCCTCGAAATCGGGCATCCACCGCCTGATCACGGCGCTGGAGGAGCGCGGTTTCATTCGCCGGCTTCCGAACCGGGCGCGTGCCCTTGAAGTGCTGCGCCTACCTGACTCGATCGCGCCCGGCCTCAATGCGGCGAAGAAGTTCTCGCCGAGCGTCATCCAGGGCGGCCAAGGCAATCTCGGCCGCCAGATCAAACCCGCGGCGCCCGCCCGCACGCCGACGCCCAGCAATGACGACGACGCCGTTTCAGCCGTCTCCATCCCGGTGATGGGTCGCATTGCCGCCGGCGTGCCGATCGACGCCATCCAGCACCAGACGCATTCGATCACAGTGCCGCCGGACATGATCGCGGGCGGCGAGCACTACGCGCTCGAGGTCAAAGGCGACTCGATGATCGAGGCCGGCATCTTCGACGGCGACACGGTCATCATCCGCAACGCCAGCACTGCGAGCCCCGGGGAGATCGTCGTGGCGCTGGTCGATGACGAGGAGGCGACGCTGAAGCGCTTCCGCCGCAAGGGCGCCTCCATCGCGCTCGAGGCTGCCAATCCGGCCTATGAGACGCGCATCTTCGGTCCCGATCGCGTGAAGGTTCAGGGCAAGCTCGTCGGGCTCATCCGCCGCTACTGAGGGGGCTGCGGCTTGGCTTCCGGCTTCTCGGGCTTCTTGTAAGGCGCCAACCCCCTCGCCTCACGCGAGTAGCGCCGCTGTTCGTGCCAAGGGCGGTACGGTTTTTCGACGGCGTATTGAATGGTTGCTCGCGCCGTCGCCGATTGCGGATCGAAGAAGACGGCGGCACTGCCGTCGCGCGCGAGCTGCCGCTTGGTGACGACGAGGATACGCGGATCGTGGCAGGGATTGTAGGCCGTGGCGTCGTTGATGACGATGAGGTCTGCGAAGTCGCAGGCAGGCCGGGCAGCTTCGCGGTTCTCGGCGAGCGCGACGATCGCGCCTGATGGATGCCGGCCAATGCAGAGATCGCCCGTGCAGTAAAAGGGCGATCCAGGCGGCAGGTCGACCGGATCGGCCAAGTCCAGCGTGCCCTTGGCGAATGTCTCCGGCGGCACGATCGTTTCGGCCTTGAGCGCACGTTTCCAGTTATCGGTGGTGAACTCGTTGGAGCGGGCGCGATTGATGGCGAGTTCGCCGCCGCCGATCGGCATCGCCACCAGATGCGCGTCCTCCGAGATCAGCAGGTCCGGCGTGCGCACCTGCGGGATGATCATCACGGCCGCGGCAGCGAAAGGAATTGCGGCCAGCCTGAGCCAGGTAGTCGCCATCGTGGCGATGACGAGCGCGATCGTCGCCAGCAGCACCGAATGGATCGAGATCAGGCCCACGGCATCGACCGGCGACCACTCCGAAATCCACGCCGAGATCGCGATCATCGCCGCCAGGCCCTTGCCCATCAAATAGAGGAAGGGCCCGTCGAAGCCGAACGGCATCATGACCGCGCTGGCGACGGCGAGAAACATCACGATCGTGACGATCGGCATGATCGCGAGATTGGCCAGCAGGCTGAGCGGCGAGACGCGCTGGAAATGCCAGATGGCAAACAGCGCCGTGGCACTTCCGGCAATGATCGACGTCATTGCGGCGCCACCTGCTCCGACTGCCAGTTTGTGCGACATGAACCGCAGGAACGAACGCTTGTCCGGCGGCGCTCTCACCTTGCCGGCGCGGTAGTCGGACCAGCCGGCATAGGCGCCGACAAGGGCGGCGGTTGCCGCGAACGACATCTGAAAGCTCGGGCCAACCACTTCATGCGGCGACACCAGGATGACGGCGATGGCCGAGATCGCCAAGTTGCGCATCGTCAGCGCGGCGCGATCGAAAAGCACGGCGATCAGCATGACGGCCAGCATGATGAAGCTTCGCTCGGCGGCGACCACCACGCCGGAGATGACGAGATAGGCGGCGATCGACATAAGCGCGATTGTCGCGGCATATTTCTTCACCGGCCGGCGTGACGAAAAATCCGGGAACAGCGCAAAGGCGCCGCGCAGCAGAAGCATGACCGTGCCGGCGACCAGCGCCATGTGCAGGCCCGAAATCGAGATGATGTGATAGATGCCGGTCCGCCGCATCGCCTCGTTGATGTCCTCGGGAATGCCGGCGCGCACGCCGACGATCAGTGCGGCGGCAATCTCGCCTTCGGGTCCGCCGACGGTGCTTCTGATGTGGTCGGCAATATTTTCGCGCGCGTTCTCGATGGCCGAGGCGATGCTCGTCTGAGCGATCGGGTCGGTTGGCGGAATGACTTTCGGGTCGCCGAGGAAAAATCCGCTGCCGCCGATGCCGGAAAAATAGCTGTCGAAGGAAAAATCATAGCTTTCGGGACGGACCGGCCCGGTCGGCGGCAGAAGCCGCGCGTAACCCATCACCAGCGATCCGGCCTTCATGCCGGCCGGGATCCTGCGTGCCGAAAGCCTGACGCGATCCGGCGCGTAGCGCAGCTTTGGATGCGCGGTCGAGACGAGATCGATGGTCAGCCTGACGCGGCCATTGGCCATTTCCTCGGCGATGACGACGCGGCCTGTCAGCCGCGTCTGGATTTCGGAGCCGAGCATCGGTGTAGCGGCGCGCCAGGTCTCGACCTTCGCGGCGACGAATCCCAGCGCGCAAAACAACGCCGCCATAAAGACCAGGTGTGTCTTCAGCCAGGGACGCGAAACCGCCGCGCATAGAGCCATCAGCGCCACCGCCGCCAGCGGTCTGTAAAGATCCGGCTCGGCGCTCAAGGAATAATAGAGTATCACGCCGGCGGCCAGGAACACCGGCACCAGGAGGAAGCCGATGCCGCGGTCGAGCTCGGTGGAGGCTGCCTCGGCCACACCCCGGCGAATCGCGGAAAACGAGGCACGGCGGAACCGCCTGCGGATCAAGTCGATGGCTGCCGGCGGAGGCGGCTTCACGACGGCGTCGCCGTCCGAAATCTCGGTGGCCGGACGCGGCACGGGAACCCAAACCGGTACTGCCTCAGCAGGCACGGTGTCGGCAAACAGCAGGCGCTCGCTCACGCCAGCCGTCGTCTTCTCGCCATCCTCCGCACCCCGGCCACGTCCAGCCATCGGGTCTGCCCCTTGCGCCCCAGACCTCCTATGCTACATGAACGCCCACCGCGCGAAAGTCCGCGCAATCATGCCCGCTTCAGAGCTTCTTCCGAGAGTTCCATGTCCGACAAGGTCGTCACCCGCTTTGCCCCCTCGCCCACCGGCTATCTGCACATCGGCGGGGCGCGCACGGCGCTGTTCAACTGGCTCTACGCCAGGCACACGGGCGGCACGATGCTGCTGCGCATCGAGGACACCGACCGCGAGCGCTCCACCGAAGCGGCGACAGCCGCTATCCTGGACGGGCTGACCTGGCTCGGCCTCTCATGGGACGGCGAGGCCGTGTCGCAGTTCGAGCGAGCGCCGCGCCACCGTGAGGTGGCAGAGGAGCTCGTACGGCTGGGCAAGGCCTATTACAGCTATGAGACGCCTGCCGAGCTGGAGGCGATGCGCGAGGCGGCGCGGGCCAAGGGGCTGCCGCCGCGCTACAATGGCCAGTGGCGCGACCGCGACCCCTCCGAGGCGCCTCCCGGCGTCAAGGGCGCCATCCGCATCAAGGCGCCGACCGAAGGAGAGACCGTCGTGCACGACCGCGTGCAGGGCGAGGTGCGATTCCCGAACAAGGACCTCGACGACTTCATCATCCTGCGCTCGGACGGCAACCCGACCTACATGCATGCCGTCGTCGTCGACGATCACGATATGGGCGTCACCCACATCATCCGCGGCGACGATCACCTGACCAACGCCGCGCGCCAGACCGTAATCTACAACGCCATGGGCTGGACCGTGCCGTCGATGTCGCACATCCCGCTGATCCATGGTGCCGACGGCGCCAAGCTGTCGAAGCGCCACGGCGCGCTCGGCGTCGAGGCTTATCGCGCCATGGGCTATCTGCCGGAGGCCCTGCTCAACTATCTGGCCAGGCTCGGCTGGAGCCACGGCGACGACGAGGTGATGTCGATCAAGGATATGATCTCCTGGTTCGACATCGCCGACGTCAACAAGGGCGCCGCCCGGTTCGACTTCGCCAAGCTCGAGGCGCTGAACGGCGTCCATATGCGCAAGATGGACGACAAGGCGCTATTTGATATTCTCGTAGCCACCCTGCCCTATCTCGAGGGTGGCCCGGCGCTTGCGGCCAAGCTCGACGACAGGCGCCAGGCACAGCTGCTTGCTGCCATGCCGGGCCTCAAGGAGCGGGCAAAGACGTTGGTCGAGCTCGTCGATGGAGCCGGCTTCCTGTTCGCCGAGCGGCCCTTGCAGCTCGACGAAAGGGCTGCGGGGTTGCTTGGCAGCGACGCCCGCGCCATTTTGCGCGGTACCCATGCCGCGCTCGCCGCGATCTCCAGCGAATGGAGCGCCGCAACCGCGGAAGCCGCTATTCGCGACTTTGCGCAGGCCGGCGGCCATAAGCTCGGCGCCGTGGCCCAACCGCTGAGAGCCGCGCTCACCGGCCGCAGCACCTCGCCCGGCGTGTTCGATGTACTCGCCGTGCTCGGCCGTGAGGAGAGCCTGGCGCGGGTTGCGGATCAAATCGATTAGGAGCGAACTGGCCCAAGAAGATTGGCATTGAAAGGTGTGTTTCGCAGTGCAACATTAGGCCTTGGCCCAATCTGGCACGCACCTCCTAAAATGCGGTGGCAAGTTCGCGCATTCCGGTGATTTCGACGTGTCGTTTGCAGGAATTGCCTTGCCGGCATGAGAAAACATAAAGGAGTTTGCAATGAGCGAAGCTGCGACAAAACTGGAATCGGGCGGCAAGGCGCGCGAGTCGACCGCAAGGCTCGAGCTCGCCGGCAAGACGCATGAATTCAAGGTGCGAAGCGGCTCGACCGGGCCCGACGTCATCGACATCGGCGCGCTGTACAGCACCACCGGGGCCTTCACCTACGATCCCGGTTTCACCTCGACGGCAAGCTGCGAGTCGGCGATCACCTTCATCGACGGCGACGCCGGCATCCTACTGCATCGCGGGTACCCGATCGACCAGCTCGCCGAGCACGGCGACTTCCTCGAGGTCTGTTATCTCCTGCTCTACGGCGAATTGCCGACCAAGGCGCAGAAGGACGACTTCGACTATCGCGTGACGCGCCACACCATGGTGCATGAGCAGATGTCGCGCTTCTTCACCGGCTTCCGCCGCGACGCCCATCCGATGGCCGTCATGTGCGGCGTGGTCGGCGCGCTGTCGGCCTTCTACCACGACTCGACCGACATCTCGGACCCATATCAGCGCATGGTCGCCTCCATGCGACTGATCGCCAAGATGCCGACGATCGCGGCAATGGCCTACAAATACCACATCGGCCAGCCCTTCATTTACCCGAAGAACGAGCTGAATTTCGCCGCCAACTTCCTGCACATGTGCTTTGCCGTGCCGTGTGAGGAGTACAAGATCAATCCGGTGCTGGCGCGCGCCATGGAGCGCATCTTCATCCTGCACGCCGATCACGAGCAGAACGCGTCGACTTCGACGGTTCGTCTCGCCGGCTCTTCGGGCGCCAATCCGTTCGCCTGCATCGCGGCCGGCATTGCTTGCCTCTGGGGCCCCGCGCATGGCGGCGCCAACGAGGCGGCCCTCAACATGCTGGGCGAGATCGGCCATGTCGATCACATCCCGGAATTCATCGCCCGCGCCAAGGACAAGAACGACCCGTTCCGCCTGATGGGCTTCGGCCATCGCGTCTACAAGAACTACGATCCGCGCGCCAAGATCATGCAGAAGACGGCGCATGAGGTGTTGGGCGAGCTCGGCATCAAGGATGATCCGCTGCTCGACATCGCGATGGAGCTGGAGAAGATCGCGCTGACCGACGAGTATTTCATCGAGAAGAAGCTCTATCCGAACGTCGACTTCTATTCGGGTATCACGCTGAAGGCGCTGGGCTTCCCCACCACCATGTTCACCGTGCTGTTCGCGGTCGCCCGCACCGTCGGCTGGATCGCGCAGTGGAAGGAAATGATCGAAGACCCGCACCAGAAGATCGGCCGCCCGCGCCAGCTCTACACCGGCGCCACGGAGCGCGACTACGTGCCGATTGCGAAGCGGTGATTGAGCGAATAGCGAAACAGCGAGTAGCGAACAGTGAAAGAAACCCGTCGGCGCTCGCGCCTAGCCTGCTCGCTATTCGCTACTCCCTATTCGCTTTCTTGATGCACCCCAGCACCACCTCGGCAGCAATCTCGCCCGACGGCCTGTCGGTCGCCATGCGCCTGGCGATTTCGGCGAAACCTGCCCGCTGCCAGGCGCGCATGCCGGTATCGGCAAAAAGGGCTTCCAGCTGACGCGCCAGGTTCTCCGGCCTGACATACTGATCGTAGAACTCCGGCACCAGCGCGCGATCGGCGATCAAATTGGGCAGCAGCGCCGACCAGGTCGTCACCAGATGCTGCAGCAGCTGCCTCGCGATCGGATCGAGCTTGTAGCTGGAGACCATTGGAACACCGCAAAGCGCAAGCTCGAGCGAAACGGTTCCGGAGGCGATCAGAGCCGCATCGGCCTTGCCGAAAGCCAACCATTTGCGCTCCGGATCGGTGATGATTTCTGGCTTCTCGTCCCAACGCGTGACGGATGTTTTCACCAGGTCGGCGACATGCGGCACCGTCGGCAGCATCAGCCGCAAGCGGTGACCGCGCTGATGCAAGACCGATATCGCCTTGCCGAACGGCTCGATCAGCCGGCGCACCTCGCCGCGGCGCGAGCCGGGCAGCACGAGCAGCGTCTTCACGCGATCCTCCGACAGGTCCCGCGGCAAGCTCTGCGCCTTGGCGGCGCCAAGCACGCCGGGATCCTGGGTCAGCCGGTGGCCGACATAGGTGCCGGGGGGGCCACCAAGCCGGGTGAGCGCCTTCACTTCGAAGGGCAGGATGCAGAGGATGTGATCGACATAGGGCCTCATCGCCGCCGCCCTGCCCGGCCGCCATGCCCACACGCTCGGGCAGACATAATGGACGATCGGGATAGCGGGCGCGGCGGCGCGGACCCTTTTGGCGACGCGCAGCGAAAAATCAGGGCTGTCGATGGTGATCAGGCAATCCGGCCGCCCCGCCGCGATGGCGCCGGCTGTTTGGCTGATCCGGCGCATCAGCCGCGGCAGGTCGCGCAAGACGGCGCTGAAGCCCATCAGCGCGATCTCGCTGCCGTCGAAGAGCGGTGTCAGCCCTAGTTCCTGCAGATGCCGGCCGCCGATGCCGACGAGCCGGATCTTACGGCCGGTGGTCTTTTCGAGCGCACGCACGATGTCGGCGCCCAGCAGGTCGCCCGATTCCTCGCCCGCGACGATGGCGATCTTGAGCGGCCTCTCACTGGCCATCGGTCGGCTCCGTCGCGGGAAATCCGACGATGAACAAGCCAAGCGCATTGGCCCGCGCGAGAGTCGCCGGGCCTTCGAGAATGAGCGAGCGGCCGGCTTCGACGGCGATGCCGGCAAGGCCGGCCGCGTGTGCGGCCTCGACCGTCTGCGGGCCTATCGAGGGCAAGTCGGCGCGCAGCTCCTGCCCTGGCTTGGCGCATTTGACCAGGACGCCGCGCGTCTTGCCGGCGAGCCTGCCGTGCCCGCGCAATTCGCGCGTCCTCTCGAGCAGGCCCTTAGTGCCTTCGATGCCTTCCAACGCGATAACCCGCCCTCCGACCGCAATCGCCGCCTGGCCGACGTCAAGCTCGCCGATTACCTTGGCCGCCGCGCGGCCCGCCTCGATATCGCGCCAGTCCGATTGCTTTGGTCCCGCCTTGGTCAGCATGCCCTCGCCGGCAGCGAGATCTGGAACGATCTCATGCGCTCCGACCACGGTGATACCGCGCCTTTCCAGCCCGCGCGTCAGAACCTTCAGAAGCCCGTCGTCGCCGCGGGCCAGCGCCATTGCCACGGAGGGGATTATCGTCAGCAGACTGAGCGTTGGACGTATCTTCGCAAGCCGCGGCCTGCGCTTGATCTCGCCGGCAAGAACCAGGTGGCTAATGCCTTCGCGCTTCAGCAAGGGAAGCAGGAAGCCGATGTCTTCGAGCGCAAGCGTCGCCTGCTCGTAGGCGGCAAAGTCCGCTTCGCGATCCACCTCGCCCTCGGCCAGGATGATGAAAGGCGAATGTCCCTGTCTGACCAGACCTTCCGCCACTTCGACCGGCAGGCTGCCGCCACCGGCGATGATGCCGACCCTGGAGCCCGGCGCGAGTGCAAGCCCTGACCCGGCGGGCTCAGCCCTCGTCATCGCCATCGTCATCGCCGCCACCGCCCTTCAGCGGCGGGACGGCATAATGCCGCTTGCCGCGACTGGTGATGAAGTCGATCATCTTCATGGCCGTCGGTGACGAGGCGAACTCCGCCTTGGCGATCTCGACATTCTCCCCGACCGTGCGGGAGTGGTCGAAAATCGCCCTGTAAGCCCTTCGCAGCATGTAGATTTCGGCGCGCGGCAGGCCGGAGCGCTTCAGGCCGATGACGTTGAGACCGCGCAGCTTGGCGCGATTGCCGACGGCGATCGCATAGGGAATGACGTCGCCGACGACCGCCGAGCAGCCGCCGATAAAGGCGTTGTCGCCGACGCGGACAAACTGATGCACGGCGGTCAGGCCGCCGATATAGACATTGTCGCCGATCTCGCAATGCCCGCCGAGCGTCGCCCCATTGGCGAAGGTGGCATTCTTGCCGACGACGCAGTCATGGGCAATGTGGGCATAGGCCAGGAAATTGCCATTGTCGCCGATCGCCGTCTCGCCGCGGCTGGAATCGGTGCCGACATGCATGGTGACGCCTTCGCGGATGGTGCAATTTCCGCCGATGACCAGCGTCGTGCGCCCGCCCTTGTGCTTGGTGTTCTGCGGCGGCGCCCCGAGCGTCGACATTGGATAGACCTTGGTCGAGCCGCCGACGGTGGTCGCGCCCATCACCGAGACATGGCTGACCAGCTCGACGCGATCGCCGATGACGGCATCGGCGCCGACATGGCAGAAGGGTCCGATACGCACACCTTCGCCGAGCCGGGCGCCTTCTTCGACGACCGAGGAAGGGTGGATTGATGTCTGAACTTTCATGAGCATTAGAAACCGTCAGCCGGTGACCATCATAGCCGAAACTTCGCCTTCGGCGGCCTTTGCGCCATCCACCATCGCCTCGCAGGCAAATTTCAGCAGGTTGCCGCGCTTCTTGATCTTCTTGACGTGGATCCTGAGCTGATCGCCGGGGACGACCGGCTTGCGGAACTTCGCGTTGTCGATGGTCATGAAATAAACCAGCGACGGCTTTTCCGCATTGAGGCTGCGAATGCAGATCGCGCCGGCGGTCTGGGCCATGGCCTCGATGATGAGCACGCCCGGCATGACCGGCTGCTGCGGGAAATGGCCCTGGAAATGCGGTTCGTTGATAGTCACGTTCTTGATGCCGACCGCGGAGTCGTCGCCGTCGATTTCGACGATGCGGTCGATCAGCAGAAATGGATAACGGTGCGGCAGGAGCTTCATCAGCCCCATTATGTCGACCGCCTCAAGTGTCGTCGCAACCGTGTCAGCCATTTCCGTCGCCCTGCTTGCGCGTCCTGGCCAGCCTGCGC
>NZ_RZSN01000173.1:0-12201 GCF_003997315.1 Mesorhizobium sp. M1A.F.Ca.IN.020.04.1.1 | reverse complement strand
ACCCGCCAGCTTTGCGAGGTCGATCGTCACCATCACCTCGGTCAGCGCGACAATGGCCTCGCCGGAGCGCGCCGACTATTGCATCTCAAAGGCAGGGCTTTCGATGTGGGTGAAGAACCTGGCGCTGCGGCTCGCCGCGGAAAACATCGGCGTGTTCGAGGTGCGGCCGGGCATCATTCGCACCGACATGACGGCAGGCGTATCCGCCAAATATGACGCGTTGATCGACGGCGGGTTGGTGCCGGCCAAACGCTGGGGCGAGGGCGCCGATATCGGCGCTGTGGTGGCCGCACTTGCCAGCGGAAAATTCGGCTTTGCAACCGGATCGGTCATCGATGTCGACGGCGCGCTCTCCGTGCCTCGTCTGTGAGTGAGTGGAACCATGGCTGACTACATCATCGTTGGCGCCGGACCGGCCGGTTGCGTGCTGGCCAACCGGCTGAGCGAGGAGCCGACCAATTCAGTCCTGCTGCTCGAAGCGGGCGGCAAGGATTGGCACCCGCTGATCCACATGCCGGCAGGCTTCGCCAAGATGACCAAGGGCATCGCTTCCTGGGGCTGGTCGACGGTGCCGCAGAAGCACATGAAGGACCGCGTCTTCTGGTACACCCAAGCCAAGGTTGTCGGCGGCGGCTCGTCGATCAACGCCCAGATCTACACGCGCGGCAACGCCCGCGACTATGACGCCTGGGAGAAGGAAGAGGGCTTGGCCGGCTGGGGCTATCGCGATGTGCTGCCCTATTTCAAGCGCGCCGAGAACAACCAGCGCTTCGCCAACGATTATCACGGCGATCAGGGGCCGCTCGGCGTTTCCAACCCGATCTCGCCGCTGCCGATCTGCGAGGCCTATTTCCGCGCCGGCCAGGAGATGGGAATCCCCTTCAATCCGGATTTCAACGGCGCCAGCCAGGAAGGCGTCGGCTATTACCAACTCACCCAGAAGGACGCGCGGCGCTCCTCCGCCTCGGTCGCCTATCTGAAGCCTATCCGCGCCCGCAAGAACCTGACGGTCAGGACCGGTGTGCTCGTCACCCGCGTCGTCGTCGAGAAAGGCCGCGCCATCGGCGTCGAGATCGTCGACAGGCCGGGCGGAGAGAAGACGATCCTGCGCGCCGAACGCGAGGTGATCGTCTCCTCCGGCGCCATCGGCTCGCCGAAGCTTTTGATGCAATCCGGCATTGGCCCGGCCGACCATCTGAAGTCGGTCGGCGTCACGCCGGTCCACGACCTGCCCGGCGTCGGCTCCAACATGCAGGACCATCTCGACCTGTTCGTGATCGCCGAATGCACCGGCGACCACACCTATGACAACTATGCCAAGCTGAACCGCACGATGTGGGCCGGCCTGCAATACGTGCTTTTGAAGAAGGGCCCTGTCGCATCCAGCCTGTTCGAGACCGGCGGCTTCTGGTACGCCGATCCGACCGCCGCCTCGCCCGACATCCAGTTCCATCTCGGTCTCGGCTCCGGCATCGAGGCTGGGGTCGAGAAGCTGAACAATCCCGGCGTGACGCTGAACTCCGCCTTCCTGCGCCCGCGCTCGCGCGGCACCGTGCGATTGAAGAGCGCCGATCCCGCCGATCATCCGCTGATCGACCCGAACTACTGGTCCGATTCCTACGATCGCGACATGTCGATCAAGGGCCTGCGGCTGGCGCGCGAGATCATGCGGCAGAAGGCGCTGCAGCCTTTTGTGCTGCGCGAGGTGCTGCCCGGCCCTGCGCTGCAAAGCGACGCCGACCTCTTCGACTATGCCTGCCGCGCGTCCAAGACCGATCACCATCCCGTCGGCACCTGCCGCATGGGACATGATGCGATGGCCGTGGTGACGCCCGATCTCAGGCTGCGCGGCATCGACGGCCTGCGGGTCTGCGACGCGTCGGTGATGCCGCGTGTCCCCTCCTCCAACACCAATGCGCCGACCATCATGGTCGGCGAGAAGGGCGCCGATCTGATCCTCGGACGCGAGCCGCTGCCGCCGGCCGTGTTCAAGGGCAATAAGGCGGCTTGAGGGGAGAACAATGATCCGCCACTGCGTCTTTGTCCGCTTCGGCGACGGCACCTCCGCCGCCGAGCGCGCCGCGATTCACGCCGATCTCGAAGCGCTGCGCCCGGCCATCGACGGCATGGGCAAGGTTCATTTCAGCGCCAAGGTCAGCCCGGAGCCGTTCGCGCGCGGTTTCGGCCATGGCTTTACCATCGATTTCCGCGATGCTGCCGCCCGCGACGCCTACTGGCGCACGAGGCGCATCAGCGCGCCGGCGCTCGCCTGGTAGCGGCGCTCGAAGGGGGCACCGACGGGCTGATGGTCCTCGACTTGGAGTTTACGGAAATGTGACCGCCGGTTGATCGGAAACCGGCAAATAACCCGTTCTTTTTTGCACTGCATGGAACATATCGTTCCTTTCGCGGATGCAAAGGAGCAGCGATTTGAGTCTCACCTCGGAGCAGAAGAAAACCGTACTCGCATCTTTCCTGGGCTGGACGCTCGACGCTTTTGATTTCTTCCTTCTGACATTCCTGCTCACCGATATCGCCGCTGAATTCCATACCGATGTCCCGGCGGTCTCCAAGGCGCTGTTCCTGACCTTGGCCACGCGATTCATCGGCGCGTTCCTGTTCGGCATGCTGGCCGACAGATATGGGCGCAAACCGCTGCTGATGCTCAACATCGTCAGCTACTCGGTGATCGGGGCGCTGGCGGCCTTCTCGCCCAATCTCGGCATCTTCCTGGCGCTTCGGGCGCTGTTCGGCATCGCGATGGGCGGCGAGTGGGGCCTTGGCAGCTCGCTCGCCATGGAATCCATTCCGCCCAGCGCCCGCGGCATGGTTTCGGGCATACTGCAATGCGGCTATCCGGCGGGATATCTGCTGGCGGCAGTTGTCTATGGGCTGCTCTACGGCCAGAAGATCGGCGATTTCACCTTCGGCTGGCGCGCCATGTTCCTGCTGAGCTTCGTGCCGGCGCTGATCGTGCTCTTCATCCGCTCGCACGTGCCTGAATCGCCCGCCTTCGTCTCAGGCCGGGCGCAGGCGCGGCCGGGTCTTCTCGTAACGCTGCAGAAGCACTGGGGCATCGCGCTCTATGCCGTGGTGCTGATGATGTTCTTCAACTTCTTCAGCCATGGCACGCAGGACCTCTACCCGACCTTCCTGAAGAAGCAGCACGGCTTCGATCCGCACACGGTGAGCTGGATCACCATCGTCGCCAATATCGGCGCCATTGTCGGCGGTCTGGCGTTCGGCGCGCTGTCGGAGAAGATCGGGCGCATAAACGCCATCACGCTCGCCTGCGTCATTGCCCTGCCGGCTATTCCGCTCTGGGCCTATACGACGACGCCCTTCATGCTGGCGCTCGGCGCCTTCATCATGCAGGTGGCGGTGCAAGGCGCCTGGGGCGTCATTCCGGTGCATCTCAACGAGCTATCGCCGGGCTCCGTGCGGGCGACCTTGCCTGGCTTCATCTACCAGGCCGGCAATCTGGCGGCCTCCTATGGCGGCCCGTATCAGGCCGGCATCGCCGAAGCGCGGGGAGGCAGCTATGGCTATGCGCTGGCATTGTTTGCCGGCGTGGTCGCCGTCTGCATCATCGTCGTGATCCGCTTCAGCCCCGAGAAGCGTGGCGAGGTCATGACCGTGATCGACCGGGAAGTCAGCCCAGTCTGAGCGCGACCACGCCCGCGACGATGCCCAGCGCCGCGGCGGCGCGCCATGCCGTCATCTTCTCGCCCAGCGCAAGCACCGAGATCAGCATGGCGAACAGGATCGAGGTCTCGCGCAGCGACGCCACCGAGGCGATCGGCGCCTTGGTCATCGCCCACATCACGATCCAGTAGGCGGCGCCGCTGAGCACGCCGGTGAAGAGGCCTGCCTTCCAGTCCCGCGCCAGCAGGGGCAGCGACTGTGGCCCGCGAAAGGCGATGCACAGCACCAGCGCCCAGAGCGCATCGCAGACGAACAGCCAGGCCGCATAGCTTTGCGCGGTTGCCGCCAGCCGCGCGCCGCTGCCGTCCGACAGCGTGTAGCTGGCAATGAAGATCGATGTGCCGAGCGCGAAGCTGACGGCGCGCAGATTGAACCGTTCAAGATGCACACCGCCGCGAAACGACATGACCAGCGTGCCTGCCGACAGAAGCACGATGCCGAAGATGGAGAGTGGCGCCGGTATCTCTCCGAGCAGAACGATGCCGCCGAGCGCGGAGAGCAGCGGCGCGGTACCGCGCGCCAGCGGATAGGTCTGAGCGAAATCGCCGGCCTTGTAAGCGCCGATCAGAAACGTCCGGTAGCCCATATGGAAGAAGACCGAGGCGAGGATGAATGGCCAGACCTCGGCTTTCGGCACTTCAACGAAAGGCAGCGCCAGCAGCGCCGCAGCCCCCATGCCGAGCGTCATCAAGGTGATCGACAGGAAGCGGTCGAGGTGCACCTTGACCAGCGCGTTCCAGATCGCGTGCATGGCGGCCGCCGACAGCACCGCGAGGAAGACGAAAAGCGTCATGCCCGCCTCACCCGCCTGCAAGCCTAGCGGCGATGCCTGGCGTTTCCAGATCGATATCGACCCTGAGCGGGAAATGGTCGGAGGCCACTTCGCCGATATCGGCGCTCACGGAACGCACCCGCCCGGCCAGCACGCCGCCAACGAAGCAATGATCGAGCCGGCGTTTCGCCAGCTTGCCCTCGATGATCTTTTCATGCGTGTGGAAGTCCGCCACCGGCTTGGCGGCGACGGCTGCGGCATCGACGAACCCGTCGATATAGACGGCGCCGCGATGATAGGGCGTGCTGCCGACGATGCGCCGGTATTCCGCACTTCCCGGCTCCATGTTGAAATCGCCGAGCCAGATCGCCGCCAGCGGGTTTTCCGGCTCCGGCTCGCCATTCGCCCAGTTGCGCTGCGGCTCGTCATCGGCGCCGCTCCAGGGACCACCATCGGACGGCGCGCGGCGCTGTTCGGCGAGCAGATAGTCGATTTGCTCCAGCCGCTCTTCGGCCGCGATATGGGCAAGATGCAGCGAGAAAACCCGCACCGATCCCGCCGGCGTCCGGATCATGCACTCCAGCGCGGCGTTGCGCGTGTTGAGGGGCTTGAGCGTGCGGCGCAGCGGCAGCGCATGCAGCCGCGACCAGACGATCGGCAGCTTGGACAGAAGCATCGTGCCGAACTGCCTGCGGCGGTTGACGATGCGCCCATCACGCTTTTCGCTGGCGTCCATGTCGAAGGCCGGACCGTAGACCCAGTGATAGTCGGGCAGCAGCCTGGACAGGATTTCCGGCTGGTCGTCGCCGTTGCTGCGCTGCCAGTGCCGCTCCACTTCCTGCAGGGCGATGATGTCGGCGCCGTCGACGAGGCGCGCGGCGCGCACCAGATCGTAGCGGCCGTCGCTGCCGTAGCCGTACTGGATGTTGTAGCTGACCAGCTTCATCGATTAACCGGCTGAATATCCGGCCACGGCACTAGCGCCTCGGCCATCGCGTTGCAATGGACGCCATCGACGTGCGGAATGGTCCAGTCATGACCGCCGACCCTGGCATCGTCTAGGTCGTGAGCGACTGGAACCGCCCCGCCGGCGATGCTGCCAGCTCGGACCAGTCGATTTCTTCTTCCAGACGGTGATAGGCTTCGTCGCCGATCGTACCGTCGCGGCGCAATTCTTCGAGCCTATCGCGCTGCCGCTTGATGGCATAGAGGCGCAGCCGGTCGTATTCGGTGGCCGCCTGCGCATCCTCAGGATTCTCGGCGATCTTGCGTTGGGCCTCGTACTGCTCGCGCACGACGTCGGCAGCGGCAGACGTCTTGCGGCTCAGGACGTCGAGCGCGGCTTCCATGATGGCAACGCGTGCCTGCGCCACTTCGCGATCTATCGTCGTATCCTCTTCGAAATTGAGCCAGCGCAGCAGCGGCTTCAAGCTCATGCCTTGCAGCACCAGCGTGCCGAGCACGACCGCGAAGGCGGCAAGCACGATCGGGTCCCGGCCAGGGAAATTGGCCGGCAGTGCAATGGCCACCACCAGGCTCACCAGCCCACGCATGCCGCACCAGCCGACAAGCAAGGCGCCCCCGAATGTCGGCGCATCCCGCCTTTGCTCTTTGCTGTCGAAGCGGGCGAACCGCCGTATGATCGCGACGTAGCCAAACACCCAGACGAGGCGTGCCACGATGACAACGGCCAGCACCGTTGCGGCGAAGACAAATTCATCGCCCTGCCCATCGCCGGAGAGCCTGCCGACGATCGACCGGGCCTGCAGGCCCATCAGCACGAAAGCCAGCACATTGAGCACGAACACTGCCGACTCCCAGACCGAGTAGGTGCTGACGCGGCGTCTGGCCGACATCTGGCGCGGCGCGGTGCGCGCGATGGTGATGGCATAGACGACGATGGTGATGATGGCGGAAAGGCCGATCCTGTCGGCGATGATCCAGACGGCAACGGTTCCGGCAAACTGCACCACGGTGCTGCTTGCCGCATCCTCGATGCGCGTCAGCGTCAGCAGCGAGAGGCGGCCGAACAGATAGCCGGCGGCGACGCTGCCGACCGTCGACAGAAGGATCACCGGCACCGCATCGCTCAGCATGACCGAGCCGACCGCGGCCGAAACGGCGATGCGGTAGATCAGAAGTGCCGTGGCGTCGTTGAGCAGGCTCTCCCCTTGCAGGATGGCGTTGAGGCGGTGCGGCACCTTGAACTGGCCAAGCACGGCGCTCGCCGCCACGGCGTCCGGCGGCGCGACGATGGCGCCGAGCGCGATCGCCGCCGCGATCGGCAGACCTGCCATCTTCCAGCCGACGAAGGCGACGACCACGGTGGTGAAGACGACCGCGCCCAACGCCAGCAGCACCAGCGACAGCCGGTAGCGCTTCAGGTCGCGCAGCGACGTATCATAGGCGGCATCGAGAAGCACCGGCGCGATGAACAGGGCAAGCGCCAGTTCCGGATCGATCTCGATGGTCGGCGCACCTGGCAGAAAGGCGATCCCCACTCCGGCCAAGGCCAGCAGGGAGGGATAAGGTATCCCCAGCCATCGCGACAACGTCGTCAGCCCGACGGCGATCAGAAGCAGAATGAGGGTGAGCTCGAAAAGCGCCATGACTCATCGTAGCGATGGAACCAGGCCTTTGGCACTGCAAAAAACGAATGGCGAACGGTGAATGGTGAATGGTGAATGGTGAATGGTGAATGGTGAATGGTGAATGGTGAATGGTGAATGGTGAATAGCATCATCAGAACAATTCGAGCACGTAAAGTGCTCTCTTCGCTGACTACCATTCACTATTCACTATTCACCATTCACCCTAGTGCAGCACCAGCATGTCGCCCGACGAGAACGAGATGTCCGCCTTCTCGCCGACGACAGGCGGCGGCGTCGCCGAGTTGTTGAAGGTGTCGAGCGATACCGTGTTGCCGCCGATGCCGACGCGCACCCGGATGACCGAGCCGAGGAAATGCACTTCGGCGATCTCGCCCGAAAGGCTGGTGTCGTGGCCGGGCTGGCGTCCGAGCGAAATCGCTTCGGGCCGCAGCGCCAGCGACAGCGTGTCGCCAGACTTCGAGCCGTTGAGCTTGCCCTTCAGCGAGACTTCCTGCGTGTTGACCCGCACCTTGCCGGACGCGGCATCGGTGACCTTGCCTTCCAGGACGTTGAGCGTGCCGACGAAATTGGCAACGAACTTGGTCGCCGGCCGGTTGTAGATCTCGAACGGCGTGCCGACCTGTTCGGCCTTGCCGCCATACATGACCGCGATGCGGTCGGAGATCGACAGCGCCTCTTCCTGGTCATGCGTCACGAAGATGGTGGTTATGCCGAGCTTCTTCTGGATCGAGCGGATTTCCTCTCGCAGCGAAATGCGCACTTTGGCGTCCAGCGCCGACAGCGGCTCGTCGAGCAGCAAAAGCTTCGGCTTCGGCGCAATGGCGCGCGCCAGCGCGATGCGCTGCTGCTGGCCGCCGGAGAGCTGGTAGGGATAGCGGTCGGCCATCTGCGGCAGCCTGATGATGTCGAGCATCTCCGCGACACGGGAATCGATGGCCGCCCTGGGCATGCCCGCCACCTTCAGTCCGAACCCGATATTCTGCGCCACAGTGAGGTTGGGAAACAGCGCATAGGCCTGGAACACCATGCCGATATTGCGCTGGTTGGGCTTCAGCCTGGTGATGTCCTTGCCGCTAACCACGATCTTGCCGGCCGAGGGCTCCTCGAAGCCGGCCACCATGCGCAACACCGTCGTCTTGCCGCAGCCGGACGGACCGAGGAAGGAGACGAATTCGCCCGGCGCGACATCGAGGTTGAAATCCTCGACCACGGTTGTGGCGCCGAAGGACTTTCGCACATGCTGGATGGAGAGGAACGGCTCGGCCATGGCTTTTTCTTTCGGTCGGTACTTCGCTCAATTGGGGCGGTTCGCCGATTTCGGCGCGAAACGGGACAAGATCTGGATCAGCGACATGCAGCCCCAGGTTATGACGAACGCGATGATCGACAGCGCCGCCGGCTCATAGGCGCGGTTGGCCACAAGATTCTGCAAATACGGGCCGAATGCCGGCCGGTTGAGCAGGCTGGCCATGGTGAATTCGCCGATCACGATGGCGAAGGTCAGGAATGCGCCCGAAAGCACCGCGATCAGCACATTGGGCAGGATCACGCGGCTGATGATCGTGCCCCAGCCGGCACCCAGGATCTGCGCCGCTTCCGTCAACGTGCGCACGTCGATGGTGCGAAGCCCGGTGTCGACGGCGCGGTACATGTATGGCAGTGCAAGCGTTGCATAGCCGATGACCAGCAGAGCATTCGCGCCTGGATTGGTTGCCAGGAACGGCAGCGGCGAATTCGACCCATACATCCTGATATAGCCGAAGACGATGACGATGGCCGGGATCACCAGCGGCAGCAGCGTGATGAACTCGACGATCGGCCTGATCTGCGGCATGCGAAGGCGGATCCAGTAGGCCGTAGGCACGACGATCAGCACGCCGAGGAGAATGGTGAAGATGGCGACGACCACCGAAAACATGAAGGTCGCCTGGAACTGGCTGTCGCCGAGCACGACCTTGTAGGCGTCCAGGGAATAGACGCCGCGGCGCATGCGCAGCGAGAACTCGATCGTCGCGATCAGCGGGATGAAGAAATACGCCGCGCCGAGGACAAAGACGACCCAGGCCCAGAACCTGCCGGATTTCATTTCAGCCACCTCTCCGAGCGCGTCCGGAACCAGATGTAGAAGATGTTGGCAAGCCCGGTGATGACGATCATGCCGAAGGCGATCGCGTAACCGAGATGGGCATTGTGCAGCACGTCGCCGCGGATCTGGGCGTAGAGCAGGATCGGCACGATGTTGAGCGAGGACCCGGTCAGCGCATAGGCGGTGGCGATCGCCCCGAAGGCATTGGCGAAGAGCAGGATGACGGTGCCGAGGAAGCTTGGCCACAGCACGGGGATTACCACCAAGCGCCAGTATTGCGCCTGGGTGGCGCCGAGCGTGGCGGCGGCTTCGCCCCATTCCCTTTTTAACCCGTCGATCGCCGGCACGATGATGACCACCATCAGCGGAATCTGGAAATAGACATAGGTGATCGTCAGACCCCAGAACGACAGCAGGTTGAAGCCATGCGCATAGATGTTGAAGCCGACCAGGGTGTTGAGCAGCACGGTGACGAGGCCCAGCCGGCCTAGCGTCGCGATGAAGGCGAAAGCCAGCGGCACTCCGGCGAAATTGGACGCGACACCGGAAAACGTCAGCGTCCCCGACCGTATCCAGTTGGGCAGGCCTCCGCGCACGATGGCGATGGCGATGGCAAGACCGGCGAAGGCGCCGATCAGCGATGACGCCAGGCTGACCTTTATCGAAATCCAGTAGGCGGCAACGATGTTGGCCGAAAAAAGCGCGACGATGTTGGCGAAGGTGAACTCGCCCGCCTCGTTCTGGAAGGCGCCCAGCATCAAGTAGAGCGTGGGCAGGATCAGGAACATGACGGCGAAGACGAAGAACGGCGTTACGCCAAGCCATTGCGTCGGCAGCCGCATTGCGCGCGCTTCGCCGGGGGGCGCGGCCTTGCCCGCAATTGCCTGATTGGAAACCGAGAGATCGGTCATGCGCCGGCTACCGTTTTTGGGAAGGAGTCCGGGCGGCCATCGGGCCGCCCGGACCATATTGATGCTTACTTCACATTGGCGCCGACAACGGCGTCCCAGTTCTTGGTGATGGCTTCTTTCGCCTTGCCCTGTTCATCGAGCGTCGGAAACACCGCGGCCGCATAGGACTCGGCCGGAGGCATCTTCGCCAGCATATCCGCCGGAACCTTGCCGTTCTTGGCGAGATCGTTGAAGCGGATCGGGTGGCAATAGCCCTTCAGCCAGCCGATCTGGCCTTCGTCGGAGTAGAGATATTCCAGCCAAAGCTTGGCCGCATTCGGATGCGGCGCGTAAGCGCTGATCGCCTGCACGTAAACGCCGGCGACAACGCCGGTCTTCGGCACAATGACGTCAACGGGGGGATTGCCCTTCAGCGTGTCGCGACCGGAGAGCGCGTTGTAGTCCCAGGTGACGAGGATCGGCGTCTGGCCCTGGGCGAGCGTCGCGGTTTTGCCGATGACCGGCACGAAGTTGCCGGCGGCATTGAGCTTCTTGAAAAACTCGAGCCCGGCAGTGCCTGCGGCTTCGCCAGCGGCAGCGCCGCTGGCAAGGCCGGCGGCGTAGACGGCCTGGATAGCCTGGTTCGAAGCGCGCGGATCGCCGGCAAGGGCAACCGAGTTGGCGAATTCAGGCTTCAGCAGGTCGGCCCAGTCGGTCGGCGATTCTTTGACCAGATCCTTGTTCACCTGGAACGAGAGCACGCCATAATAGTCGGCTGTCCAGTAGCCGTCAGCGTCCTTGGCGCTGTCCGGAATGGAATCCCAGGTCGAGACTTTATAAGGCTGGATCAGGCCGTCCTTCTTGGCGGACGGACCGAAGGACAGGCCGACGTCGATGACGTCAGGTGCCTGCGGGCCCTTGTTGTCCTTGTTCGCTTTGATCGCCTCGATCTCATCGCCGGAGCCTGCATCCGGGTTGAGCTCGTTGACGGTGATCTCCGGATACTTCGCCTTGAAGCCGGCGATGACGTCGCCATAGCCGCACCAGTCGTGCGGCAGCGCGATGGTGGTGAGCTGGCCCTCGGCTTTCGCCGCCTTGACGAGATCGTCCATCGCGTCGGCGGACGAAATCACCGTCGACGCAAACAGCGCCGCGGCCGAAAGGGAAAGCACTTTCCCCGTGAATTTGAACATGTGTTCTCTCCGTTGAACTGACGCCATTGGACGCCTGCGATGCGGTATCGTTTTCGTGTGACAGCCAGATGAAAGCTTTGTGAAAGCGGCACCCCGCAACACGAAAAAGTAAACTCTCTTTAACCGGCTGTAGCAATCGCTTCGCGATTCTTTTTCCGGCTAATTATTCTCCTCCTTGCATTCCGCCCGTTGCCCTTTCCTTTCCCCTCGTTTCCAGATCAACTTTCCGCTGCAAATTGGTTTACACAGACCCTACGATGGCATTTTCGAGCAGAGCAAGCGCCCCTTTCTTGGTGAGCTTGACCGGATTGCCGCCGGCGGTCGGATCGACCACCGCCATGTCGGCGATCAGTGTCTTGCGGTTCTTGTCCATGTCGAGGTCCTTGATCAGGCCGGGCAGCGCATGCGGCACCTTGAGCTCCTTGCGCAATTTGATGACGGCTTTTGCGAAGCCATCGAAGCCGCCCTTGATGCCGCAATAGGCGGCGAGCCGCGCGATGCGATCCTCGATCGCATCGCGGTTGAAGGCGAGGACATAGGGCATGAACACCGCATTGGTCATGCCGTGATGGGTGTCGTAGAGCGCGCCGATCGGATGCGACAGAGAGTGGATGGCGCCCAGCCCTTTCTGGAAGGCGGCCGCGCCCATCGCGGCCGCGCTCATCATATTCGCGCGGGCGACCAGATCGTTGCCGTTGGCGAAGGCCTTGGGCAGGTTCTCGAACACCAGCCGGATGCCTTCCACGGCGATGCCGTCGGCCATCGGATGATAGCCCGGCGCGCAATAGGCTTCGAGGCAGTGGGCGAGCGCGTCCATGCCGGTGCCGGCCGTGATGAAGGGCGGCATGCCGACCGACAGCTCCGGATCGGCAATCACGATCGCCGGCAGAAGCTTGGGGTGGAAAATGACTTTCTTGGTGTGGGTCTCTTCATTGGTGATGAC
>NZ_RZSN01000172.1:0-12271 GCF_003997315.1 Mesorhizobium sp. M1A.F.Ca.IN.020.04.1.1 | reverse complement strand
GCGCAAGCGGGCCGGCAGCAAAGAAGCCGGAGCCCGGCCGCGAGCGGATCGTGCCTTCCGCCGCAAGCCGCTCATAGGCCTCGACCACGGTAGACTTCGACACCTGCATCGTGCCGGCGAAGGCGCGGATCGAAGGCAAGCGCGCGCCCGGCGTCAGGATGCGCGCGGCGATCCGCTGCCGGATTGCCGACATGACGGCTTCGACGAGCGTTCCGGCATTCGTGGCTTTCGGGTCGGGCGTGTCCATCTGTACTTCCCTGTCGACCAATACAGTTTTACGGAATTGTATCCCATTGTCTCTGGCAATGCCATGCGCTCTGCCGGTACAGAAGCGCAAACGGAGCGGATGATGGATAAGAGTTTCAACGGCTGGCTCAACGGCTTCATCGGCGTGCTGATCTTCAGCGGCTCGCTGCCGGCGACGCGCGTGGCCGTGGTTGATTTCGACCCGACCTTCCTGACGTCGGCCCGTGCGGCGATCGCCGGTCTGCTCGGCATCGCGGTGCTGTTCCTGTTCCGCGAGAAGCGCCCGGATCGCGGCGATCTGGTCTCGCTGGTCGTCGTTGCGCTAGGCGTCGTGGTCGGCTTTCCCCTGCTGACGGCGCTGGCGCTCAAACATGTCACGGCGGCGCATTCCATCATCTTTGTCGGCCTGCTGCCGCTGGCGACGGCGATCTTCGGTGTGCTGCGCGGCGGCGACCGTCCGCGCCCGGCCTTCTGGCTGTTTTCCTGCCTGGGCAGCACGCTAGTCGCGGGTTTCGCGCTGTCGCAAGGCGTGACCGCCTCACCGGTCGGCGACGGGTTGATGCTCGCAGCCATCATCGCTTGCGGGCTGGGCTATGCGGAAGGTGCGGCGCTGTCGCGCAAGCTCGGCGGCTGGCAGGTGATCTGCTGGGCCTTGGCGCTGTCGCTGCCGGTCATGTTAGCGCTGAGCTTTGCGACCCTGCCGCCGTCTTTTGCCGCTGTCGGCTCCGGCGCATGGATCGGCCTCGGCTATGTCTCGCTGTTCAGCATGCTGATCGGCTTCGTGTTCTGGTATCGCGGCCTGGCGCAGGGCGGCATCGCCGCGGTCGGGCAATTGCAACTGCTGCAGCCCTTCTTCGGCCTGGCGCTCGCGGCGAGTCTGCTGCACGAGCAGGTCAGCCCGCTGATGGTGGTGGTCACGCTCGGCGTGGTGGCCTGCGTGTTCGGGGCGAAGAAGTTCGCCAGGTAGGGAGCCTACTCAAAACTTCGTCACCACGCCGATGCCGATGCCCTCGAAGCCGCCCATCGCCATCAATGCGGCTGGCGCCTCATCGAGGCTGATCCTTTTGCCGACCAACAGTTCGGGCTTCAGCTTGCCGGTGCGAATCATGTCCATCATGGCGGAATAGCGGTAGGCCTGCATGCCGTGGCTGCCGAGGATTTCGAGCTCGAAGGCGATGACCTTGTCCATCGGCACTTGCGGGCGGGCATGGTCGCCCAGCATCAGCCCGACCTGAACATGGCGACCGCGCCGGCGCAGATTGGCGATCGAGTTGAAGCACGTGGTTGGATGGCCGAGCGCGTCCATCGACATATGCGCGCCGCCGTTGGTGATCTGCTTGACGGCCTTGACGACATTGGGCGTGGTCGAAGCGTTGATGGTCGCGACCGCCCCGATCCTTTTCGCAAACTCCAGCTTCTCGTCGGTGAGGTCGATGGCGATGACATTGGCGCCCATGGCGCTGGCGATCATGATCGCCGAGAGACCGACACCGCCGCAGCCATGCACCGCCACCCACTCGCCGGGCGTAACCCGGCCCTGGTCGACGATGGCGCGGAAGGAGGTGACGAAGCGGCAGCCGAGGCTGGCGGCAGTGGCGAACTCCATCTCGTCCGGCAGGCGTACGAGATTGGTGTCGGCATGCTCGATGCCGACATATTCGGCGAACGAGCCCCAGCCCGTGAAGCCAGGTTGGGTCTGGTGCTCGCAGACCTGATGGTTGCCGGAGTTGCATTCGAAGCAGCGGCCGCAGCCGACGGCGAAAGGCACGGTGACGCGGTCGCCGGCCTTCCAGCGGCTCACCTGCTTGCCGGCGGCGACGACGACGCCCGCCAGTTCATGGCCGGGGACATGCGGCAGCGTGATGCCGTCGTCATGACCCATCCAGCCATGCCAGTCGCTGCGGCAAAGACCGGTCGCCTCGACCTTGATGACGACGCCATCCCCCGCCGGCTTGGGGTCAGGCACGGTCTGGATCGTGGGAGCTTCGCCGAATTTTTCGAAGACGACAGCTTTCATGGGAGTGCTTTCTATCCAGTTCAAAGGCAGTGCGGTTTTGGGTAGTAGGTCCCAAGCTAGGTCGGCAATGGTGGTTGGTCGAGCGATGGTTGCCGCTTGCAAAACCACTCGCCGGCTTCGGCATCCCATGGCCAAACACCGGAGGTTGTCGGAAAGATAAGCTGCATAATCCGGAAAACGGGCCCGTCGTAAAACCATATGCCCCAACCGAAATATTCAGGGTAGTGGGCGGGATGGACCGCACCGAATTGACAGTCGAAGCCACCTCCCAGGAAACCCGACGCCCGCTCTCCAACCTTGAACCTCTCGCCGCTGCGCACTCGTCGGCAATACTCGTTGATGATGGTCTGCGAAAGCTCCGGCTTGAGCCCGATGACGACCAGCTCAGGGGCTTTGAAATTGTACTCTATCCCCACCGAGTAAGCGAATGGCGGGTGCTCGTCGTCCTCCAGCACGTAGAGAATATGACAGCCATACTCCTCGATATCGGCGAGCGTCTTAGCCTCGTCGGGATCCCTTGCTTCCCTATTCGGCATCGATCTGGTTCTGCGGCGCAGCCTTCTGGAACGCCGGCAGCGCCATGCAGGCGGCGTGGATGCGCGAGATCACCGGATAGGCCGCCATGTCGACGCCGAAGCGGGCATTGTTGGTGACCTGCGCGGCGAGGCAGATATCGGCGAGCCCCGGTGTATCGCCATGGCAGAACTTGCCGGTCTCGGGCGAGGCGGCCAGAATCTTTTCAAGCGGCTGGAAACCTTCATTCACCCAATGCCGGAACCAGTTGACGACATCCTCGTCGCCGGCGCCGAACAAAGTGCGCAGCGAGGTGAGCACGCGCAGATTGTTCACCGGATGGATGTCGCAGGCGATCATCTGCGCCAGCATCCGGACCCTGGCGCGTCCCAGCGCATCCTTGGGCAACAACGGCGGCTCGGGCTCGATCTCGTCGAGATATTCGATGATCGCCAGCGACTGGGTTAAAAGCGTTCCGTCGTCGAGCACCAGCGCCGGCACCAACCCTTGCGGATTGACCGCGAGATAGGCGGGCTCGAGATGCTCGCCATGGCGCAGATGGTGGGGCACATAGGTGTAGGCACGCCCCTTCATCTCCAGCGCGATCCGCACCCGGTATGAGGTGGAGGATCGATAATAGTTATGGAGGACGAGGTCGCTCATCGCCTCGGCTGCCCGATGGTGACCTCGACGGCGCCGATGCCGTCGACGCCACCAGTGATCTTGTCGCCCGCCTGAACCGCGCCAACGCCGGCCGGCGTGCCGGTGAAGATCAGGTCGCCGGGCTGGAGCTCGACCGACTCGCTGCAGATCGAGACGACATCGGCGACGGGCCAGATCAGCTCGGCGAGGTCGCCGTCCTGTTTTACGTCACCGTTTACAGCGAGCCAGATGCGACCCGTTTCGGGATGGCCAGACCTTGCGACCGGAAGTAGCGAGCCGCAAGGCGCGGAGAAGTCGAAGGCCTTCGACCAGTCCCAGGGGCGGGCCGCTTTCTTTGCCTGGTCCTGCAGGTCGCGGCGAGTGAGGTCCACGCCGACGCCATAGCCCCAGACATGCGCGAGCGCCTCGGTGCGAGGGATGCGGAAGCCGGCCTTGCCGATCGCCACGACCAGCTCGATCTCGTGGTGGAGATTGCCAGTCAGCGGCGGGTAGGGGATCTCGGCGCCGCTGTCGACCACGGCGTCGGCCGGCTTGGTGAAGAAGAAGGGCGGATCGCGCTCGTCATTGCCGAGTTCTCGCGCATGCGCCGCGTAGTTGCGGCCAACGCAGAAGATGCGGCGCACGGCAAACCGTTCCGCCGAGCCGGTCACCGCGACCGAAGCGATCGCGGGCGGAGGGAGGACGAAGTCTGCCATAGGCGGTCTCTGCGTTGGAAATGAATCTATCCGCACATTCGGCCGATTTCGGCAGGCGGGCAAGGGATGAGGCCACGAAACATTGCCGACCATGGCGGGTTCACCAAGCGGCGGCAGGACCCGCCGCGGCCCCTTTTTCTTTTGTGTTCGCAATCGGTTGGCAGGAACTGCCTGTGAATTCGCTGCTTCGCACTTGCACAAGATTATCCCGCACTGCAAAATAACTGCGGCGGGGAAAACGAAGCGGTTCCAGGCACGGCTATGCCGGGACCTCGAGTTGCGAGGGACGGGCATGACCGACATCTCCGCGACGGCCGGCGTCCTGCCGCGGGCCGCAGCCGACAAGGCGGCACGGGCAAGGCTGGCCTATCTCGACGGCTGGCGCGGCCTGTCGATCGCCTTCGTGCTGATCGGCCATGTCTTTCCGATTCGCGGCATCAATCTCGGCGTGCTCGGCGTCGAGTTCTTCTTCGTGCTGAGCGGCCGGCTGATGGGGGAAATCCTGTTCGTCGAGCGCTTTCCGCTGAAGAAGTTCTTCAAGCGCCGGTTCGCCCGCGTCTATCCAGCCCTGCTGGTGTTCGTGGTTGCCGTCATGATCGGGCTCTCCGGCACCTTCATTGCCTTCAAATGGAAGGCGGCGCTTACCGCGCTGACATTCACCTACAACTATGCCGGCATTCTCATCAATCGCGCGGGCGCGCTCGACCATATCTGGTCGCTTGCCATCGAGGAGCATTCTTATGTCATCCTGGCGCTGATCAGCGTGGCGGTTTCCAGGCGCGCGAATGTCGTGCGCCTGCTTGTCATGCTGTCGCTGCTCGCTATGGCCAACGGCGCTATTTCCTACTGGGTCTTCGGCATGGACTACGAAACCAGCTATTGGCGAACCGACGTGCATATCGCCTCGATCCTGCTGTCGGCGGCGATCTGCCTGCTCAAGGCCGATGGACACCTGCCGGCATTCCTCAGGAGCCGGCATCTGGCGCTGGCGGCCGCGGTGGGGGGAATCTTGCTGTTCCTCGATCCGGTGCCGACGCCCTTGCACTATCTGCTGGGCGTGCCGCTGCTGGCGCTCGCCGTCAACACGCTCGACTTCGCCGGCGGTTATCTGACCGGCCCACTGTCATCGCGGCCGATGGTGATGCTGGGGCTGTGGTCCTACTCGCTCTATCTGTGGCAGCAGCCCTTCTACAAATTCGTCCATGACCGCGACGTGGCGCCGATCCCGATGCTGGCCGCGGTCTTCGCCTGCGCCCTGGCGAGCTACTACATCGTCGAGAAACCGACGCGCGGCTGGCTCAACCGCAATTGGTGAGGAGGTCAGGCCTTGCCGGTTTTTTGTGCGGCGAGATAGCGTCGAAGCCCGGCTTCGCCGCGAGGTGTGGTCCAGCGGTGATTCCACGCAAAAGCCGGTCTGAGCAAGGGTGCCAGGAGTTTGAGGATCGGCCTCTCCACGATGACCTGCCAAGTGAGCTTCACATGCGTTCCGCTTCCGGCTGGCGACAGTTCGGCCCGCCACAGGCCGTCGAAATCGCCGAAGGTCTTGACCACCACCAGCCGGCCAGGCTCGAGTTCCGCGGCCTCGATGATGAAGTTCAGCTCGTAGGGCAGGGCGCCTCGCGCCCTGGCTCTTGCCCGTGACCCGACGACGGCCTTGCCTTTCTTGTCGAGCGGCTCGACTTCCTTGTAGGCGTCGCCCCACCAAAGCGGCAGCAACTCGGCGTCGGACAGAACGTCCCACACTTCCTGCGGCGTGGCATCGGGAATGTTCCAACTCTCGTCGAAGCGGAAGACGTTGCTTGGCATGATGTCACGCCCCCGGCACGCGAAGACGATACATTAGCTGCAGCTTCTGTTTGTGGCCAGTGCGGCGGCCGCATGAGACCTTGTTTGGTTCATGGTTGAAAGCCTCTGGCTTCCAGGGCCTTGCGCTAGTCGATCGGCTTGGCGTAGTAGCGCACCGACTTCCTGCCGCCGTGGATCACGGCATCGCCGACCTCGGCAAAGCCGAGCGCCGCGTGAAAGGCATCCGATGTGGGGTTCGGGGGATCGGCATTGACCTCGCAGGTTACGATCTTGTGGCATGCGCGCCTGACATGCTCGAACAGATCCTCGTAGAGACGGCGGGCATAGCCACGGCCGCGCGCTTCGGCCGCGACAACCACCCGGTCGACATAGACGAAGCGGGAGTAGCGCTCACGAAACCAGAGGAAGTTCGGGCTTTCGTAGCTGGCATCCTGATCGAAGCACATGATGAAGGCTTCGAGCGCCCCGATGCGGCGCGTGTAGAAAGCCTGCCCGATCAGGAATGACAGGCGCTCCGGCTCCAGCCAGGACAACTCGGCGGCATGCTCGTTGTTGAGAGCGAGAATGGCGGCCTCGTCGGCAGGCGAAACGCGTTCGATCGGCGAGCGATCTTTCGACATCGTCACTTCCCGCATCAGACCCTCGCGGCCGCGATCGTTGCCGCCGCCAAGTCCTGGTCGGTCACCGTGTTGCGGTACTCGCGATCGAGATCGGTGCCGCCCATGCCGACATGCGGGTTGCGGTAGCGCATGGCGCTCGGCACGTCGGCAAGCGCGGCGAAATGCATCTCGGTCAGTCCGGTTTGCCGGCGAACCTCGCCGATATTGTCGGGCGCCAGCCCGCCGCAGCCGAGGATGATGATGCGTGCGCCGGCCTGGCGAACCAAGCGCGCGAGCAGATCGACGCCCTCCAGCGCCGTGTCGTGTTGCCCGCTGGTCAGCACGCGGCCGACCTTGCAGCGGATCAGCGCTTCGAGCGCCTCGGCCGGGTCACGCGTCATGTCGAAGGCGCGGTGGCAGGTGACATTGAGGGGACCGGCGGCGCGCACCAGTTCGCTCATCCTCGCTTCATCGATTGCGCCGTCAGCGGTCAGGCAGCCGACGACGATGCCGGCCACGCCGAGATCGCGCAGCGCGCCGATATCGGCCAGCATCGATCGGTATTCCGCCTCGCTGTAGAGAAAATCGCCGCCGCGCGGGCGCACGATAACATGAAACGGGATGGTCGCACGTTCGAGGGCTACGCGCACCGTGCCGAGGCTCGGCGTAATGCCGCCTTCGACGAGGCTGGCGCAAAGCTCGACCCGGTCGGCGCCGGCGGCCTGCGCGGCAAGCAGCCCGTCAATGCCTTCGACGCAGAGTTCGATCAGGGGCCTTTGAGCGTCGGTCACCATCATCCATCCATGTTGAAGAGAAAGCGCAGCCCTAGCATTGGGGCGATCGAGGCGAAAGCCGCATCAATCGGTCCAGCAAGCGAAGCGGTCACTTTGCGCTTCCGGTTTTGTTCGGCGCGCAGTTATTGATTGCTCAAGACCTGGAGCGCCCGCCCTACCGCGGAACAGCTGAGCCCCGTTGCCTCGCTACTGCTTCAGGATTGTGTTCTTGGCGCCTTGTTCGACCTGGTCGATCACCAGCAGCTTCACCGCATCGCTGCCGATATTGGTCGCCTGATGCCACTGGCCGATCATCTCGACGATGAAATCGCCGGTCTTGTAAGTGTTGCTGCTGCCGGTCTCGACATTGGTGACCTTGAGGGTGCCTGCCTCGACATAGGCATAGCGCGGGAAGGGATGTTTGTGCACCGGCAGCGTCGCGCCGGGCGCGATCTGATAGGCCGAGACCTGGACCTCGACATTCTTCTGCGGCAGCTTGATCGGTTGGCCGGATGCCGTCGTCGTCTTCGACGCCAATGGCGTCACGACAACAGGTGTGGCCGAACTGTCCAGAGCGTCGGCGGTGGTTGCATAAAAAGCGGCCGCCAGCAGCAGCGCCGATGCCGGAATGTTTCGCACGATTTCCTCCCGAAATGATCGGCAAAATCGCCTAAGCGCTGTCGACTCGCAAGGAGAAAGGATTTGGGGCTTCCCGGGCTGTATGAACTATCAGCTGCCAGGTCCTTCAAATCTGCCCCCACTTGGGTGCTGCCGCACCCAGTCCCTTGATAGACCGGAATCATCCCCTAGTTAGTTTCCCTGGCGTAGTCGCGAGTTGCCTGGGGGTGCTGCGCCGTTCTGACGGCATGCGGCGGAAGGACGGCCGGCCGAAGCGCCTTTGGAGGGTGCCGTGCGTCAATATCTGGGATCCAGCTTGGCCCATCTCGCGTTCGCGTGCTCTGTCGCGATAGCTTGCGCGGGAGCCGCGGCCGGCGGCGAGCGCGGCCAAGGTCATAACGCTGGTGGCGATCACGGGAATAGCGGCGGTCATGGCGCTGGCAGCAACAACGGTCAGCACAACGGAACTAGCGGCGATCCCGGTGGCTCCGGCGGCAGTCCGCCGTCTGACCCACCGTCCCCACCGTCTAACGATGACGGAAGCAGCCCCACCACAACCGGGTCAGTGACGTCAAGGGCGGGCGTAGCCGGCAACGGCGGAAGGTCGCTCGACCTTCCGCCCGCCCTGCTGCCCTTCGAAGACAGCGCTATTCCACTGGCAGTCCATCCAATTGAAGTGCTGCCGGGTGTCCCGGACAACATCGTTCGTGCCTGCCGTGAGGCAATCGAGCAGGCCGCAGCTCAGTTTGGCGCGACCAGTGTGCGCGTCAGCAGTGCAGGTTCCGTACGGCGGTTGAGCCGACAGAGGATATCGGCTCCCGTCCAGGTCAGCATCGACTACGGATATCAAGGCGGCGTCGAGACGCGCCAGGCGCCGGTCGGCTGCGAATTGAACGCGAAAGGCAGCGTGATCGGGCTGACATAGCGCACAGTGGGAGCCCTCGCCGTAGACGTCGAGTTCATGCCGCCCAGCGCCCGATTTTCCAGGGCAGTCGTTCCAGCTCAGTCCAACGTCGAATGGCTTGGCCGGAGGGAAAACGGAAGCGTGATGGCACGCACACGGATTTCGCGCGACGGTTTGCGAACCTTGCTGGACGTAGACTTCTTTTGGCTGACAGCTTTCGTCTGACCTGCGCCGGCCGATGCGCGGCCAGTGCGCGGCTTCAGCGGCGGCTCGATCTGAGCGCCGCGGCGCTGAGCCCGAAGTTTATCATTATCGGCGCGCGCGGCGGCCAGCTCGCGGGCGAAAGAAACCGTCGCTTCACGTTGTTTGTCCAGAGCCTCCTTCAGCCTCATGGCGGCCTGTCCCAAAAGTTGGCGGGCTGTGTCACGCTCCAGGCGGGCTTTGTTGAGGTTCTCTCCGACCGACACTGCTGAAGCGCGTTCTCGTTGCAGAGCCTGCGCGGTCTCGGCAGCACTCTGCTCCGCGCGCTCTTTCGCTGCGACCGCCTTGGTGCGCTCCTGTAACGCTGCGTCGCGCTCCAACCGGGCCTTGTCGAGGTCCTCCCGGGTCGCGACTGCCGAAGCGCGTTCGCGCTCCAGCGCCTGCGCCGTCTCGCTAGCAGTCTGCTCCGCATGTTCTCTCGCTGCGACAGCCCTGCCTCGCTCCTGCAACGCCGCGTCGCGTTCCAGCCGGGCCTTGTCGAGGTCCTCACGGGCCGCGACTGCCGAAGCGCGTTCGCGCTCCAGCGCCTGCGCTGTTTCAGTTGCAGCCTGCTCGGCATGCACTTTCGCCGTGACAGCCTTAGCTCGCTCCTGCTCGGCCGCGTCGCGCTCGAGGCGGGCTCTGTTGACGTCCTCTTGGGCCGATATTGCTGAAGCGCGTTCGCGTTCCAGAGCCTGCGCCGTCTCGGCGGCAGTCCGCTCGGCACGCTCTTTGGCTAAGACGGCCTTGGCTCGCTCCTGTTTGGCCGCGTCGCGCTCGAGCCGGGCTTTGTCGAGGTCCGCACGGGCCGCGACTGCTGAAGCCTGTTCCCGTGCCAATGCCTGCGCCTTCTTGGCAGCAGTCTGCTCAACCCTCGCTCGCGTCGCGGCGGCACCGGTCCGTTCCCGCTCAGCCGTGTCCGCGATCGCGGCCTTGGACTGCTCCATTTCAGCGATGTCGCCACGAAGGTCCTCCGACTTCCGGCGCTCCTCGTCAAGCATCCCGCTCGCTTGTGCCAGCGAAGCCTCGGCTTTGGCGCGATCCCCGGCGGCTTTGGCTTCCAGCTGTTCAATTTGCGCTCGCGCTTGCGCTAGGTCGCGCGCCATCTGTTCGGTTCGCTCCCGTTCGAGGCGAGCAGCGGGCATCTGTATAAAGACATGGTCGATGGTTTCGCTGATCCGCGCGCGGACATCTTGCGCAATCCACCGTAATGCCTCGAGCGTGCGGGCTGCCACAAGTTCGTTGCGCAAACGCTCCTCGCTGGCGTCGTCGGCGGCTGCCATGCTTGTCTTCAGCACCTCGATCTGCTTGCGCGTCTCAGCGAGCGCACTCTCCAGAGAGGCACTCCTGGCGCGCTCCTCCTCCATCGCTCGGTGCTCCTGGCCAGCCAATTCCGTTGCAGCTGCTGCCTGAGCACGAGCTGCCTCGACCTGTGCTTCGGCAGCGTTGAGATCCGGGTTCGGCAATTCGCCGTTCGTGGGTGCGTCGGTTGATGCCGTGCTGGCAGGAATCTCCAAGCGGTGTGAAAGATCGGGAAGGGAGTAGCTATCGGCCCGCGAAACAGCGGGGGCGCTTTCGACCGGCTTTTGTCTCGTCAACGCATAGCCAAGCGGCACGGCCAGACAAATTGCGGCGACGCTCAAGCGTAACAAGGGGCTCGTCGGCCTGCGAACACGGGGAGGTAAGGCCATGGCGAAGCTTGTCGCCAGAGCGAAAGCATCGGGCAGGTCCTCGCGCGAGTTCTCGCCCGCTTCGGGCGTCGTGTTGAGATAATCCTTTCGCACCCCGGACTTACCGGAGTTTAGACCCTGAACATCCGGGGCCGGGGCCACGGCGGCCCGGGAAGAAGCCGCCTTGGCTGCAAGATTGCGTGGGCGATCCCAGGCCCAAGAAGCCTCATCGAGGGGAATAGGCGTGCTTTCGCTCAGGTAGCCATACTGGTGACGCCGTCTCGCTGCGATGAGGATACGCCGGACCACAAGGAAGAAGCCTACCAATACAAATATTGTCATCCCGCCCAGGAGAGCGAGACCTGTGTCGTCTGCGTAAAACCCGGCAAGATCTGACATCGCCGTACCTGCGCGGTTTCCGATGTAACTTTAAGCTCGTGAAGTGGTGTGTGGCTCCTCGCCCTGGCTAACTTTGCTGCCTGCCTTCGAAGCTGTCACCGCTTCGGCCCCAGTACTGGGGGAATGTTGTCGATGCATGGCTGGGCGCCGGTCGAAAGCCAGCTCGCGCCTCTCCATCTTCAACGTCCCGGGGAGTTCTCCCACGGTGCACGCCATGCCACCATTTCGGAGTCTGGACGCTCCATCGTAAAGTTTAAGCTAGGTCACAGACCTCGGTGGTCAACCATCTGGGCGACAGTTCGGCCATGCAAAATGGCCATCGCGGTGCCCGGCACGAGCGCCAAGACTCCCGCGGCTACCTCATCAAGCTCGACGAACTGCTGACGATGCCGAAATCGGCAGGCCATTTGGTCCTGCTGCCGAGAGAGGATCTGGCACTTGGCGGATCTCAGTAGATCGTCATGAGGATCGGGAGGTAACTGCCTGCTCGCAATTGTTCGATTGCTTCGATGGCGGGATAGGCTGCGGGGAAGTACAGTCCATCCTGGAAGTTGCGCTTGAGCGCTTTCGGGGAGAAGACAACTTCGGCAGAGTCCGTATATTGGGACAGTTTCGGCCAGAACAGCGGCGTACAGCGCGCATAGGAATCGTATTGCGAGCCGAAGATCGTCTTCAGGTGTTCGGCCTCCTTGGCTGCCGTGATGACCAAGATCCAATAGCTGAAAAATCCCAGCGCCAGAGCGACGGCGATCGATCCATGGATCAATCCGATTCCAGCTGCTCCAAGCGTAGAAAAGAGATAGAGCGGGTTTCTGGTCAACGAGTAGGGGCCGGAGGTAATCAACTCCAGATTCTTCTTTGAACCGATATAGAGAATGCTCCACATCCTGCCCACGAAGCAGGTGAGGACCAGGCCGAGACCCGCCATCTGGATCAGTTCATGTACGCCCCCACCCAATCCGGGGTGCGAAAACAGGATAACGGTTGCAGCAACCAGCCCCGCTGCCCGAGCGGCGTTTATCCGCATCCTTTGATTGACTGACTGAACTCTCATCGAGGCCCCCGGGAATGAAGGGGCCGCGTTTCTGGGCTCCGCATTTTGACGGCACCCCCCGATATGCGGCTCGC
>NZ_RZSN01000171.1:0-12472 GCF_003997315.1 Mesorhizobium sp. M1A.F.Ca.IN.020.04.1.1 | reverse complement strand
TCCCTACCCCGTGCTTGCGCGCGCCTCCTTCGGCATCTGGGGTGCCAACATTCCGGCGCTGGTGCGCGCCGTCGTCGCCTGCTTCTGGTATGGCGCCCAGACGGCCGCCGCGTCGGGCGCAATCGTCGCGCTGCTGACGCGGCTGCAGTGGTTCGACGAATTCAACCGGACCTCGCATCTGCTCGGCCATTCCACCCTGGAGGTGATCTGCTTCGTCGTCATATGGGCGCTGCAGCTTTTGATCATCCAGAAGGGTATGGAAACGGTGCGGCGCTTCCAGGACTGGGCCGGACCCGCCGTTTGGGTGATGATGCTGATCCTGGCGATCTATCTCTGCGTCAAGTCGGGCACCTTCGCCTTCACCAGCGATATTCCGATGGACGTGCTGCTCGACAAGACCAAGGATGCCGGCGTGCCAGGCGAGCCGGGTTCGTGGACCGCGCTGTTCGCGGTGGCGGCAATCTGGGTAACCTACTTTTCGGCGCTCTACCTCAACTTCTGCGACTTCGCCCGCTACGCGCCCAACAACGCGGCGCTGCGCAAGGGCAACATCTGGGGCCTGCCGGTCAACCTGATCCTGTTCTCGCTGGTCGCCGGCGTCACCACGATCGCCGCCTACGACGTCTATCACGAGGTGCTGCTCCACCCCGACCAGATCTCGGCCAAATTCGACAGCTGGTTCCTGGCGGCGCTTGCCGCGCTGACCTTCGCGGTGGCGACCCTGGGCATCAACGTCGTGGCGAACTTCGTCTCGCCGGCCTTCGACTTCTCCAACGTCTTCCCGCGTCAGATCGACTTCAAGAAGGGCGGCTATATCGCGGCGCTGATCGCGCTGGTGCTCTATCCGTTTGCGCCGTGGGAAGGCAGCGCTGCCTCCTTCGTCAACATCATCGGCGCGACGATGGGGCCGATCTTCGGCGTGATGATGGTCGACTATTATCTGATCCGTAAGGGCGAGGTCGACGTCAACGCGCTCTACCGCGAAGATGGCGAGTTTCGCTTCCAGGGCGGCTGGCACGTCAACGCCTTCATCGCCGCCGGCATCGGCGCGATCTTCTCCTCGATCCTGCCCAACTTCACCAACTGGCTGCCGTCCTGGTGGGGCGTCTATGGCTGGTTCTTCGGGGTCGCGATCGCGGGCGCCGTCTACTATGTGCTGCGCACAATGGCGCTCGGCGCCGGCGCACGCATGGCCAAGGCTTAACACAGTCGGGGCGGCGAAAGCCGCCCCATTTGCTTCGTCTCACTTGCCTACCATTTCGGGCCAGCCAATGCGGGCGTCTTTGCGCTCGAAAAAGTTGCGTCAGGGCAGTTCGACCTCGGGCTCAATGATGTAATGGTAGGATCCATTTCTTCAGGAGAGACAGCGACCACGTCCTTGCCTGTTGAGTCTATATAGCTGTCCGTAACAGCAAAGCCCGCCAGAAGCTGGTCGTCCGTGAAAGGATATCAGGAACCGAATTCGTGGGAATAAGACGCGATAGCCAACCTTGCCAAATCCGCGTTGTCATATAGATCGACCTCGTAGTCCCCAGTGCGGGCCAAACAGTCCATCAACATCGGAAGAGTAAAACCCTTTGTCCTCGAGCACGCATTGAAGGAGCGCGACCCTGCGACCAGGAACCTGGCTTTTGGTCAGTTGAAACACCGGATCCTGCGATCCGCCCGCTGCCCGCCGAACACCGGCAAAGGCGACGAGAAACGGCAGGGTTGAGCTTGCGAGCACGTGCCTTCGCGTCACCGGAAAGGTGGAAGTCTCCGATACTTTCGGAAGATTCCCGCTTTTCGCTTCGGACCAATATTTTCGAAGTCGAACATCGCCATTCTCCAAGCCGCGGAGCACCATTTGCTGGCACTAACGCCGGCCAGGCGAGTTCTGCCAAAGCGCTCCACGCCCAGCGACAAACCTTGGCTCCGGACCTTATCTTATCGTATCTTTGCCTCGGAACGGAGCTTACGCGGAGGGCGCAGGTTGGATAGGCGAGTTCCCGTCCGGGTTGAAAATGTTCGTTTATACGAACTTGCGCTCGCAAATCAACGCCGGCGGTGTGCACTCCCCAAGAGCTCCAAAACGCCCTGCGCCCGACTTTTCGATCCTTGACTGCTCACCATGATGTTCGTTCGACCTTTTTCTAAATGTGGAGAATGGCAATGGAAGAGAATGGGTTTCGTCTGATCGTCCGCTGCATCGGTTCCGTCGCCCTGTTTGCTTTTTCCTCCCAATATGCATTCGCAGCCGATAGCGCGCGATGCGTTGCGAACATCGAAAAAGTGATTGCCGATGGGTCGGTTCCGGCCAAGGCAACGCCGCTGCCCTCGAAGCTCAGCGCGAAGCTTGACGCTGCGGTTCGATCCGCGCTGCCCAAGACGGCGGCACCGGGTGTCATCGTCGGCGTGGTGACACCTTCCGGAATATGGAAGGCGGCGTATGGCAAGGCCGACCCTTCCGCCGGCACACCCATGGCTGTGGGGATGCACACGCGCATCGGTTCAGTTACCAAGACATTCACCGGCACAGCGATCATGCAGCTGGCCGAAGCTGGGAAGCTGTCGCTTGACGACAAGATCCAGAAATACGTACCCGGCATCCCCAATGGCGATCGGATCACGCTCCGCCAGCTCGCCGATATGACCAGCGGCATTGCGAGCTATACCCAAAGTGCAAAATTCCAAGATGTCTTGTTCTCCAAGCCTCAAACGATCTTCACGCCCAAGGAGCTGGTGGCCATCGGTGTGGCTGAATCGCCTCTCTTCGAGCCCGGAGCCTCGTTCAACTATTCGAACACCAACACTATCCTGCTCGGCATGGTCATGGAGCAGGTTACTGGAAAGACCGTCGGCGAGGTTTTCAAGGAGCAGATCTTTGATCCGCTGAAGCTCAAGAACACGTCCTGGCCGGGTGACTCGGTGGATATGCCGGTGCCCTATGCTCAGGGCTTTACCCTGCAGGGGGATTTTGCCAAGCCGGATGCACCAAGCAACGCGACGAACTGGAACCCATCCTGGGGATGGACTGCAGGGGAACTGATTTCCAATATCGACGATTTGCTGGTTTATGCTCGGGCACTGGGCACCGGGAACGGCTTGCTGGGGGCAGCTGCGCAGAAGGAGCGGCTGACCTTCCCGGGCGCGGCCGGCTACGGGATCGGCGTCGGTTGCATCGGCGGCTGGGTGGGCCATACGGGCGAACTGCCAGGCTACAACACGACCTTGTTTTACAAGGCAGGTGCGGACATAACCGCCGTGGTCCAGACCAACAGCGACATTGCTTCCGGCGATTGCAAGGCGGAGCCGACGCTGACCGACGATCCACGCGACACGGTCTGCTCTTCGCCTGCAACGCGTGTATTTGTTGCGGTTTCAGAGGCTCTTGGCCAGCCGTATACGCCGCCCAACCCCCACTGAATGCCCGATAAGAGCCGAGACGGCTCGACAATTTTGCAGCGGCTCACCCGTTGTGAGCCGCTCCGTCTCCTCGTTTGAAGCACGGCGGAACTCTGTGTCGGGCTTTCCCGGCATCGCTCTAATATGAACCGATGAGTTGCAACAGGAATCGCGTGCCGGTATGGCCAGCTCTTGGCTGTCTTGGATCGGTATTGCGATTATCGCCCTTGCATTGAGGTGCTGTCCGAAAGAAGCTTGCCATCCCTACCCCGGCCGAGCCCAGTTCTTCTTCGGTGTAGTCCACGCCCGTGTCGTGCTAGGCGCTTGTAAGCCTGGCTGAGATTTACTTACAAACTCACGATGCCCCCTGACATGTAGACTTCAGCAAATCTTATCAAATCCCCCGTTTTGCCAGCTTCTCGAAACGAGAATCATCTCCAGATTGCGTGAAGGTGTTTCTCAGCGGCCTTTCATCGGAACGGTCGCCTGCCTCAGATTTCGGTGAACGATCGAGGAATCGGATTCGCCCTGCTCCGGCGCGGAGGGTTGAGCCTTGCGTAGTCGGGGCGGCGAAAGCCACCCTTATTTCAACCTATTTGGCGACCATCTCGGACAGTCTGCGCACCGTGTTCCAGTTGCGCGATGTGCCGATCCCCATGCACTTGTGGTTTGCTGCGGCGAGCAGCCGCGAGCTTGGCCGCTCGCGCGAAAAGACGACCCAAATATCGCCGTCGACCGACAGCACCTTCTCGTCCGCGGCGGCATAGGCTGTAAGAGCCGCTGCGGCTTCTTCAGGCGCCGGCCGGCGCATCACCCGCACCGCAACCTGATCGCCGGCTTTTGCCGATTCGTCCGGGAACGGATTGGCGGCAGCAAGCTTCAGCCAGTCTTCTGCGTCGCGCACGATGATATCGACATGGCGGCCGAAAGTCTCTTCGAAGGCCTTTTCCAGCCGCCGTTCGAGACCGGAAACGCTGGCCGTCCGCGCCTCGAAGACCAGATTACCCGTGGCGACCAGCGTGCGGACGTTTTTCAGCCCGATGGCTTCGGCCATCGCCTTGAGGTCCGACATGACAACGCGCCGCCCCTCGCCCAGGATGATGCTGTAGAGCAGCGCGACGTAAGTTCGCATGGTCGCCGGCCGATCGTTTAAACCAGCCGCGACTGCTCCACCGCCGCTTCGATGAAGCTTGCAAACAGCGGGTGCGGTTCGAGCGGGCGGCTCTTCAGTTCCGGGTGGTACTGCACGCCGATGAACCAGGGATGGTCGGGATATTCCACCGTCTCCGGCAGCACCCCGTCTGGCGACATGCCGGCAAAGACCAGGCCACAATCCTCAAGCCGCTGCTTGTAGTCGATGTTCACCTCGTAGCGGTGCCGGTGGCGCTCGGAGATCTGCGTGTCGCCGTAGATCTCGGCGATCTTCGACCCCTTGGCGAGGTCGGCTTGATAAGCGCCGAGGCGCATGGTGCCGCCGAGATCGCCGGTAGCCCTGCGCTTCTCCAGCATGTTGCCCTTCAGCCATTCCGTCATCAGGCCGACCACCGGCTCCTCGGTCGGGCCGAATTCGGTGGAAGAGGCATGCTCGACGCCGGCGAGCGACCGCGCAGCCTCGATGCAGGCCATCTGCATGCCGAAGCAGATGCCGAAGTAAGGCACCTTGCGCTCGCGCGCGAACTTCGCGGCCAGGATCTTGCCCTCGGAGCCGCGCTCGCCGAAACCGCCGGGAACGAGAATGCCGTGCACCTTCTCCAACCACGGCGTCGGGTCTTCCTTCTCGAAGATCTCGCTCTCGATCCAGTCGAGCTTGACCTTGACGCGGTTGGCAAGCCCGCCATGCGACAGCGCCTCGATCAGCGATTTGTAGGCGTCCTTGAGGCCGGTGTATTTGCCGACGACGGCAATCGTCACCTCGCCTTCCGGATTGTGGATGCGGCTGGAGAGCGCCTGCCAGGGCTCCATCCGCGGCTTCGGCGCCGGATCGATGCCGAAGGCGGCGAGCACTTCGGAATCCAGCCCTTCCTTGTGATACGCCATCGGCACGTCGTAGATGTGCGGCACGTCGAGCGCCTGGATGACGGCGCTCTCGCGCACATTGCAGAACAGCGAGAGCTTGCGGCGCTCTTCCTTGGGGATCGGCCGGTCGGCGCGCACCAGAAGGATGTCGGGCGCGATGCCGATGCCGCGCAATTCCTTGACAGAATGCTGCGTCGGCTTGGTCTTCAATTCGCCGGCGGTAGGGATGTACGGCATCAGGGTGAGATGCACATAGACCGCGTTGTTGCGCGGCAGGTCGTTGCCGAGCTGGCGAATCGCCTCTAGGAACGGCATCGCCTCGATGTCGCCGACAGTGCCGCCGATCTCGCACAGCACAAAGTCGTAATCGTCATTGCCTTCAAGGACGAAATGCTTGATCTCGTCGGTGACGTGCGGGATCACCTGCACGGTCGCGCCGAGATAGTCGCCACGCCGCTCGCGCTCGATGATGTTCTTGTAGATGCGGCCGGTGGTGATGTTGTCCTGCTGGTTGGCCGAGCGGCCGGTAAAACGCTCATAATGGCCGAGATCGAGATCGGTCTCGGCGCCGTCGTCGGTCACAAACACTTCGCCATGCTGATACGGCGACATCGTTCCGGGGTCGACATTGAGGTAGGGATCGAGCTTCTTGATCCGCGCCCGATAGCCACGCGCCTGCAGAAGAGCCCCAAGAGCCGCTGCAGCGATGCCTTTTCCGAGTGAGGAAACCACGCCGCCTGTGATGAATACATATCGCGCCATGGGAGTCATCGCTTAACGCGGCCTGATTGATTCCGCCAGAGAAAAAACCGCCGCGAAGGCTTTTTCCCAAAATGGCGCTGGTGTCCGGATGGGCATTTCTCTGAAGCATGCCGCCCAAAACTGTGCAGTGGTTTTGGGAGAATGGCAGGCATCAGAACAGAAACTCGAAAGCGCGGCACCAGCGTCTTTTAACGCGACGCGCTTTGATCAAAGAAAAAGGGCCGGTGGTGCCGGCCCTTTCGGCAGTTTGCTTCAACGCGTTAGATAATAACGACCTTGGTGCCGATCTTGACGCGGCTGTAGAGATCCATGACGTGCTCGTTGATCATGCGGAAGCAGCCGTTGGAAGCGCTGGTTCCGATCGACTGCGGTGCAATGGTGCCGTGGATGCGCAGATGCGTGTCCTTCTTGCCGTCATAGAGGTAGATGGCGCGCGCGCCGAGCGGGTTTTCGCCGCCACCGGGCATGCCGTCCTTGTACTGGCCATAGTGCTTCGGCTCGCGCTTCTGCATGTCGAGCGTCGGGATCCAGCGTGGCCATTCCTGCTTGTCGCCGACGGCCACCGTCCCCTTGAACTGCAGGCCTTCACGGCCGACTGCGATGGCGTAGCGGCGCGCGGTGGAAAACGATTCGACGAGGTAGAGGCGGCGAGCAGTCGTGTCGATGACGATCGTCCCGGGCTCATAGCCGGTGAAGGCGACGTCCTGCGGCACGAACTCCGGCTTCACCTTGAACGGCCTCTTGGCATCCTTCTTGGCGAGCGCCGAATCAAGCGCGCGGGTCTCCGGCAGATAGTTGATCGAGGTCACCGAGGAACCGCCGAACAGGCCGGCGAACAGGCCGCCGCTGCTCGCCCGCTTCTGGCCGGGTTGTTCGCTTCGCAACTCACCGTTGTTGCCGGTGGCCGTGATGTTCATCGCCTCGGCCGGGATCGGCTCCTCGGCCTGGAGCGAGGCGATCGGCGCCACGGGCGTGAGCGGTTCGATGATCTTGACGGTCTTCTTCCCGGGCTTCGCATCAGCCACTTCGGCCGGCGCGGCCGAACCCTTCTTGGAGAGCCATTCCTGACGCGCCGCATCTGCCTTGGCCTTGGCCGCCTCGCGCATCGCCAGCTTGCGGGCTTCGAGCGCCTTTTGCTTGGCCGCTTCCTTGTCGGCAGCGATCTTGGCCTCGAGCTTTTCGATCTGCGCGAGGTCGTCCGGAGTCGGGTTTTTCTTCTTCTTGAGAAGCCTCAGCTGCGATGCGTCGCTCTTGGCGGCGACGGGAATTGCGTCGGTCTTCTCTACCGACGGCGAAGCGGCCAGATTTGCCGGTGAGGCAAAGGCCGCGGAGCCCATGCCGAATACGGCACAGAATCCCAAAAGGATGAAGCTGCGAAGCTGCATGGCGAAGATCCGATTTTCTATGCTAGTTGCCCAACGGCGTCGCCCGGCGCCCCCCAAGGACGCCGAAAAGTGCCGCGCGCAATCTATAATCGATTAGCCAGCGCGCCCTCAAGCTGAGCGACGCGTTACATTTGGTTGAATCTTCGTGATCGAGCGGCATTTGCCGCGACTGTGTTCAAAGAACAACAGATCGCGGCAGCAATGCTTGTCCGGCTACTGGTTCGGAACCTGCGGGGTGACCGGCAAGGTAACGCCGTTCGCGGCCGGCGGCGTGGTCGGATTCGCGGGCGCCGGTGTTGCGGGAGCAGTGGCCGGGGCCGTGGTGGTGCCGCCATTCGACAGCGGCGTCGTGGTTGTCGTTCCGCCCGACGGGGCGGCCGGCGCGGTGCCGCCAGCCGGCGCCGCCGGCGGCGAGCTGCCCACCGGACCGGTGGCGCCCGGCAATTGGTTGAGCACGCCCTTGCCGGCATTGCCCGAGGTCGAAGCCGGTGCCCTGTCGAGGATGTCGATCGGCTTCTCGCCGTAGCGGGCAAGGATGGAGAGCGCGAGCGAGGTCACGAAGAAAGCCGCGGCCAGGATCGCAGTCGCGCGGGTAAGCGCGTTGGCTGCGCCCCGCGCCGTCATGAAACCGGAACCGCCACCAATGCCGAGACCGCCGCCTTCGGAGCGCTGCAGCAGCACCACGCCGACAAGGGCGAGCACGACCATAAGATGAACGACGATCAGTACCGTTTCCATAATTTATCCTGGCGAGGCCTTGCGCGGCCGCGCATACGACCGGTGATTTGGAGGCGGCTCCTTACAATGCTTTGGCGGCATTTCCAAGCCCGTGGCCGGGAATATGGGGAGCAATGCGGCCATTGCAACGATTTGGGCCGCGCCCCTGCCGCCGTCTGCGGCTATGACATGTGCATATAGGCTTCGGCAATGGCGAGGAAGTCGGCCGCCTTCAGGCTTGCGCCGCCGACCAGCGCGCCATCGACATTCTCGACGCCGAGCAGCTCCACAGCATTGGACGGCTTGACCGAACCGCCATAGAGAATGCGCATTCTGGCCGCGGCATCGCCGAGCAGCGCCGTCAGCTTGCCACGGATATGGGCATGCGCCTCGGCGACGTCGGCCGCGGTCGGCGTCAGGCCGGTGCCGATGGCCCAGACCGGCTCGTAGGCGATGATGGTGTTGGCGGCGGTGGCGCTCGCCGGCACCGAACCGTCGAGCTGGCGCGACAGGACATCGAGCGTCGCGCCGGATTCACGCTCGGCGCGCGTCTCGCCGATGCAGATGAGGGCCACCAGCCCTGCCCGCCAGGCGGCCGAAGCCTTGGCGTTGACGATCGCATCATCGTCGCTGCATTGCTCGCGCCGCTCGGAGTGGCCGACGATGACATGGCTTGCGCCGGCATCCTTCAGCATCTCGGCCGAAATCTCACCCGTATAGGCGCCGCTCTCCTTGGGGTGGCAATCCTCGCCGCCGGCGCGAACCGGTGTCCGCGAAAGGATCTCTGCGGCCTGGTGAAGCAAGGTGGCCGGAACGCAGACCAGGGCTTCCGTCTCCGCATCGAGGCCGCTCATGAAGCCGTTGCCGATCATCCTCAACTCGTTGAGCGAGGCCCTGGTGCCGTTCATTTTCCAGTTGCCGGCAACGAGCGGACGGATTCCAGGGGTCATGGCGTCGAGTTCTCCAGGCAACATAAGGCAGCGCCCTCACTACCAAAATCGGGCCACAAAGCAATCGACAGTGGGCCGGAAGGACGCTATTGCGCTTGTTTCAGAGTCGGCGCATGCGAAAATGCGCAAAGATCGGAAGTGGGCATGCTTGGTATTTTGAGAAGCGCGGCGGGCACCTGGGTCGCGAAAGCTTTGCTGTCCTTGCTGGTGGTGAGCTTTGCCGTCTGGGGTATTTCCGGGCGCCTGTCGGGAAGCTTGGCTGGCCATCATTCGGTGATTACCGCCGGCGGCACCACGGTTTCGATCAACGAATACCGCCTCGCCTACGATCGCCAGATCAACCTGCTGTCGCAGCAATATGGCCAGCGCATCACGCATGAACAGGCTAAGCTGCTCGGCCTCGACAACCAGGTCCTGGCGCAGCTCGTCTCCGGCGCCGTTCTCGACGAGCAGGCTCGCAAGCTCGGGCTTGGCCTTTCCAAGGACCGGCTGGCCGAGCTGACGCGCGAGGATCCGGCCTTCAAGGGTCCAGGCGGCCAGTTCGACCGCAGGACCTTCGAATATCTGCTGAGCCAGATCGGCATGCGACCCGAGGACTATCTGAAGAACCGCTCGCAAGTGGCGGTCCGCCAACAGATCGTCGAGGCGATTTCCGACGGCCTCAAGGCGCCGCAGACCTTCCTGAAGGCGGTCGCGCTCTATCGCGGCGAGGACCGCACGATCGACTATCTCGTCCTGCCGAAGACACTCGTCCAGCCGATCGAGGCGCCGTCCGACAGCGCGCTGAAAACCTATTTCGAAGCCAACAAGAAGAACTACGCCGCGCCGGAATACCGCAAATTCTCCTATATCCGGCTTGAGCCGCAGGACATCATGGACCCGACGGCGGTGACCGACAGCCAAGTCGCTGAGGACTACAACAAGAACAAGGCGCGCTATACGACACCCGAAATGCGCACCATCGAACAGCTGGTGTTCAAGACGCCGGACGCGGCCAAGGCGGCATTTGACTCCCTGAAGGCCGGCGCCACCTTCGACAAGATCGTCACCGCAGAGGGCAAGACGCAGGCCGACACCGTGCTCGGCACGCTGGCAAAGGACAAGATCGCCGACAAGGCGGTGGCCGACGCAGCCTTCTCGCTCAACGTCAACGAGGTCAGCCCGGTGGTTCAGGGCGCCTTCGGCCCGGTGCTCTTGCGCGTCACCGAAATCAAGCCGCAGGTGGTGAAGCCGCTTTCGGAAGTGTCCGACCAGATCCGCAAGGATCTTGCGCTCGGCGAGGCAAGCCGCGTCCTGCTCGACGTCCACGACAGCTACGAGGACACCCGCGCTTCCGGTGCCTCGCTTGCCCAGGCGGCCGACAAGCTAAAGCTCAAGGTCGTCACCATCGACGCCATCGACCGTACCGGCCAGCGGCCGGACGGCACGATCGTCAACGACCTGCCGCAATCGGCGGACCTCATCAAGGCCGTCTTCGAGGCCGAGCCGAACACCGAGAATGAAGGCCTGACCACTGCCGCCAACGGCTTCGTTTTCTATGAAGTCCAGTCGATCAGGCCGGCGCGCGACCGCACGCTGGACGAGGTTCGCCAGAAGGTGGTGGCCGACTGGACCGCGGCCGAGACCGACAAGCGGCTCACCGCCAAGGCCGGGGAGTTGGAAAAGCGCCTCAAGGCCGGTGCGACGCTCGACGTGATCGCGGGCGAGTTGAAGCTCGAGAAGCAGACCAAGCGCGGCCTGAAGCGCGAAGCCGACGATGCCGATTTCGGCAAGGAGGGCGCGGCGGCCATGTTCGGCGTCGGCGAAGGCGGCACGGGCCTGATCCCCTCGCCCACCGGCGACGGTCAGATCCTGTTCAAGGTTGCCGAAGTCTTCGAACCTGCCGGCGCCGATGGCAGCTCTGTCCCGGAAGACGCGCAGAAATCTTTCAGCGCCGGCATATCCGACGACCTGCTCGATCAGCTGGTGGCGCAGCTGCAGTCGCAATATGACGTTCGTATCGATCCGGCCGCCGTTTCCCAAGCACAGACACGATGAGCGCGCTTAAGACATACATCGCCAAGGTCGCGACCGGCACCGCGCTCTCCTTCGAGGAAGCGCGCGAGGCCTTCGACATCATCATGTCGGGCGACGCGACGCCGGGGCAGATCGGTGGCTTCCTGATGGCGTTGCGCGTGCGCGGCGAGGCCGTGAGCGAGATCTCCGGCGCGGTCGCCACGATGCGCGCCAAGATGCTCCGCGTCGAAGCCCCGCGCGGCGCCATCGACATCGTCGGCACCGGCGGCGACAATTCGCATTCGGTCAACATTTCGACCGGATCGGCATTCGTCATCGCCGCCGCGGGTGTCCCGGTGGCCAAGCACGGCAATCGCGGCCTGTCCTCGCTGACCGGCGCGGCGGATGTGCTGATGGCGCTAGGCGTCAAAGTCGACATCGCACCGGAGACGATCGGCCGCTGCATCCAGGAAGCCGGCGTCGGCTTCATGTTCGCGCCAACGCATCATCCGGCGATGAAGCATGTCGGTCCTGTCCGGGGCGAGCTCGGCACGCGCACCATCTTCAATCTGCTCGGGCCGCTGTCGAATCCAGCCGGCGTCGGCCGGCAGATGGTTGGCGTCTTCCTGCCCGAATGGATCATGCCGGTGGCTGAGACGCTGAAGGCGCTGGGTACCGATCATGCCTGGATCGTGCACGGCGACGGTTATGACGAGATCACCACCACGGGCGAGACGCAGGTCGCAGAGCTCGCCGGCGGCGAGATCCGCACCTTTACCCTCACTCCGGAAGCGGTCGGACTGAAGCGGCATAACAAGGAAGATCTGCGCGGCGGCGAAGCGGCCTACAATGCCAGGGCATTGCGCGATATGCTGGGCGGCGCTGCCGGCGCTTATCGCGACACTGTGCTGATGAATGCCGGCGCCGGGCTGGTGGTGGCCGGCAAGGCGACCACGCTCGGCGATGGCATCGAGGCAGCAGCGCAGGCCATTGACAGCGGCCGGGCGCTGGCGGTGCTCGACAAGCTCATCGAGATTTCGAACGGTTAGAATTTTGTCCGATATCCTGCGCAAGATCGAAGCCTACAAGCGCGATGAGATCGCCGCCGCAAAGCTCAGCGCGCCGCTTGCCGAGGTCAAGGCGAAGGCCAAGGATGCGGAACCCCCGCGCAGCTTCCTTGCGGCGCTTGAGGCCAAGCGGAAGGCTGGCGGCTTCGCGCTGATTGCGGAGATCAAGAAGGCCAGCCCTTCCAGGGGCTTGATC
>NZ_RZSN01000016.1:0-59149 GCF_003997315.1 Mesorhizobium sp. M1A.F.Ca.IN.020.04.1.1 | reverse complement strand
GCTTTGCGCGAAATAGGAGTGGGAGGTGAAGCCGGTGGCGATCCGTGCGCGCTCGGCAAGGAGCTGAAGGAGACCGGCGTCGACTTCACCGCCGACGTAGTCGGCTTCGGCCTGACCGCCGACGAAGGCAGGCAGATCGCCTGCCTCGCCGAGAACACCGGCGGAAAATACATCCAGGCCTCCGACGAGAAGGCATTGCAGCAAGCGCTGGTCGAGACCGTCGCGGCGCCGGCGCGCGCGCCAGAGCCTGCTCCGGCCCCGGCGCCGGCGCCTGCACCCGAACCCGCCAAATCTGAATTCAACTTCACGCCGAGCGTCGTCATGGCTGAAGGCGGCGATCCCATCACCGACGGCAATGCCTGGGAGATCTACAAGGCCAAGTCCGACGGCTCGCGCGGCGATCAGGTCATGACCGAGTATGGCGAGCTCAAGACCAATCTCGAGCCGGGCGATTACATTGTCGTCGGTCGCGCCGACGAGGCAAGGAGCGAGCAGAAGATCAAGATCGAAGCCGGCCAGACCTACAGCCCGTTGTTCACGCTGAACGCCGGAACCTTGGTTATCCACCCGCATGCGAGCCAGGGCTCGGAGATCAGCGGCGAGGCGCGTGTCGACTTCGCCTATCCGGGCGGCAGCACGACCCACTATGGCGACACCAAGGCCACCGTGCCCGCCGGCGAGGAGAAGGTGACGGTGCAGATCGGCGCCGGCACGGTGACCGAAACCATCCAGCTTGCCGCCGGACAGACGGTCGAGAAGGATATCGTGGTCGGCGTCGGCCATGCCGTGCTTAACGCCTACTACACCGCCGGCGGCGACAAGGCCGACAATTCCGGCATCGGCTTCGAGATCGTCAAGGCGAAGAAGAAGATCGACGGTTCGCGTGAAAGCGTGGAGCACTCCTACGGTCCGGACAGCAAGTTCTGGCTGCCGCCGGACGACTATGTCGCGCTAACCACGCTCGATCTCGCCGTTGTCGAACAGCCCTTCAGCATCAAGGCCGGCGACAACCAGGATGTGAAGGTGGCTCTCGGCGCCGGCGTGCTGGCAATGTCGGCGCCCGGCGCCTATTCGATCGAGGTGTTCTCGTCAAAGAAGGATATTGAGGGTAAGCGCAAGTCGCTCGGCCTGACCTATGGCGACAACTGGCAACAGACGATCCCCGCCGGCGACTATGTCGTCGTGCGGCACATGTCCGATCAGGGCCAGGACAAGGAAATGCCGGTGACCATCAAGGCTGGCGAGCGAAGCGAGATCACCGTTCAGTAGGCATCGCTGTCCGCAAATGAACGAAAAAGGGTAACCGCTGTTTTGCCCCCCACGTTGCCCGCTGACGCCTGATCTGTGATCAAGGTTCCATGGATGAGCGAGAAGCAGTTTCTCCATGGACACGACATTGGAGGTTCTCACGACACGGCGGGGCCGACATGAGGCGCATCGCCAATGGCCGGATGAGGTCAAGGCACAGATCGTTTCGGAGGGCTTGCGTCCGGGCGTGACGGTGAACGAAGTAGCGGAGCGCCACGGGCTGGAGGCCAACCATCTGTCGTCCTGGCGAACGCTGGCCCGGCAGGGCAACCTAGTTTTGCCTGCGCCAGAGGAGATCTGCAAACTCAATGCTGTTGACCCGCAGGCCTACTTGACCACCACGCTTACCGCCATCGTCAACGGCCACAAGCGGAGGCGGATCGATGAGCTGCTGCCTTGGAACGATCCGCTTGAGTAACGCGTGCACAAAAATCGGGCCGGGCCGAAGCGGACAACCCTGGTTAGAGCGTCATAGCTTGACCAGTTGCTTGCCGAAGTTCTCTCCCTTCAACATCCGAACGAAAGCGTGGGGCACGGTCTCGATCCCTTCCGCAACATCTTCCCGTGTCTGAAGCAGTCCCTGTTTGTACCATGACAGCAGATCGGCAATCGCGGTCTCGTATTCTCCTTCGTGGTCGTCGAGCAAGAACCCTTCTATGCGCGCACGGGTGATTAGTGTCCTTCTGAGATGCCTGACACCGATATCAGGCTGGTCAAACCGGTTGGCCAAGGCAATAGTCCCGACAACCACCACCCTGCCAAAGATGTTGAGGTTTAACATGGCTGCATCGTGAATCGGCCCGGCGGTGTTGTCGATAAAGACATCGACGCCGCTAGGGCATGCGGTCGCGACATCTGCCACGAGATCAGCGGAGCGTCGATGATTGACGCCAGTCCGATATCCAAGCTCCCTGCACCATTCCAGCTTCTCGTCCGAGCCCGCAACAGCGACTGGGTCGAACCCTTTGATCCGCGCGATCTGTCCCGCAATCTGCCCCACAGCTCCTGAAGCGGCAGAGATCAACACCGTTTCCCCCACCTTCGGAGTTGCGGTTTTGAGGAGGGCAAAGTAGGCGGTGAGACCGGGCATGCCGAGATAGCTCAGTACGGCCTGAATCGGAGCGTCGGTTGTCGTCACGGGCTTGGCTGACGCGGCCGGGATCACGCTGAACGGCTGCCAACCAAAATGATCGCTCATCACGAGGTCGCCTGGCTTGAAGTCTGGAGACTCAGACGTAATTACCTCGCCAATTCCGCCGCCACACATCAGATCGCCAATTCTAAAACCAGCAGCATAATTCTTCGCGGGGCTGATCCGACCGCGCATATAGGGATCGACGGAGAGCCACAGAGTTTTCACCAGCAGCTCACCATTCGCGGCATCGGGAATTGAACGCTCCTCCAGGCTCCAGTTCTCGACGGAGGGCATTGCGGAAGGGTAGCTGCGAAGTATCCAGCTAGGATTTTTGGACATGTCCATCTCCTCAATTTGAGCGTTCGCCCCATTGATGCATGATTTCGGCTTCCGTGTTAAAGAGCGCACGGTGAGAGACATTATTCTGAATTTCGGAAGAATGGCGGATGGATATGATCGAGGCCATGAAGGTGGCCGTGGCAGTCGCCAGGCATAACAGCTTCTCTTCTGCGAGCCGGGATTTGCGCCTTTCCGCTGCCTCGGTAAGCCGCATTGTGGCGGACTTGGAGACCGATCTCGGCGTACGTCTCTTTAACCGCACCACCAGGCAGATCAATCTGACGGATGCCGGGATGGAGTTCGTGCAAAAGAGCACCGGCCTCCTGGAGGAGCTTGATCAGATGCGGAGCGCAGTACGCGAACGCCACGAAACTCCTCGCGGCCAACTCCACGTCTCCTGCGTAACGGCCTTTGGTAATGAGTGCCTGGCACCAGTAGTTCCTGAGTTCGTGCGACGGTTCCCGCAGCTCGATGTCTCAATCGACCTTGGCAATCGTTTGGTTGATCTCATTGGCGAGCACTTCGATCTCGCCATCCGGGTAGGACCGTTGAACGATTCATCCCTGATTGCGCAGAGGATTTTCACGCAGAGGATCGTGTTCGTCGCGACACCCCAGTTTTGCCAGCAATATGGGACACCCAGGACCTTGGACGAGATCAGAGCGTGCCCATCCGTTACTCAGGTCAGCGGGGAATGGGGGCGCGTTCATAAGTTTTCGCATCAAGGAAAGGTCATTGACTTCGAAGTGCCGCAGCAATTGACAATGAACTCAGCGCGAGCGGTGAGAAACGCCTGCCTAGCGGGAGGGGGGTACTCCCTCTTGGGCGATTTCATGGTCGCCCAGGATATAGCGGAGAACCGCCTCGTGCGGCTGCTGCCGGATCATGAACCCATGGAGCAACCGATCTTCGCCTTCTACGCTCAGCGACGTCACACCCCACGTAAAGTCAGGGTGTTTATTGATTATTTGGCGGAGGTCTTCAGTGGCAAGAATACCTCGTGAGACCTCTTGTCTAGGTGCCGATGGCACACCTCTTACGACAAAGGGCGGCTCCGAGCGGCGGCACCGAGCCGCTCTTTTTTTAGCAGATTGAGGTTAGGCATTTGCGAAGGCGGCGGCGCCGTGGTCGGCGCGGCCAACCAGTTGGCGAAAGCCGGCGAACAGCTCGCGGCCGAAGCCGAACTCGTTGCCGATCAGGTCGGCATCCGCCGTGCGGCGCAGCGCGAACTCCGTTCCCGGCACCAGCACCTCCAGCGTGCCTGCGTCGGCGTCGAGGCGAATGATGTCGCCGTCATGGATCCTGGCGATCGGCCCGTCCTCGACCGCTTCCGGCGTCACATGGATCGCCGCCGGCACCTTGCCGGAAGCACCCGACATGCGCCCGTCGGTCACCAGCGCGACGCGCTGGCCGCGATCCTGCAGCACGCCGAGCACGGTGGTCAGCTTGTGCAGTTCCGGCATGCCGTTGGCCTTCGGCCCCTGGAAGCGGATCACGGCGACGAAGTCGCCGGTCAGCGTGCCCGACTTGAAAGCTTCGTTCAGCCCCTGCTGGCTGTCGAACACCTTGGCCGGCGCCTCGATGACGCGCCGTTCGGGCTTGACCGCAGAGGTCTTGATCACGGCATGGCCGAGGTTGCCGGCAAGCACCTTCAGTCCGCCGGTCGGCTGGAACGCCTTCTTGAACGGCGCCAGCACCTTCTCGTCGCCGCTCTCGAGCGGCGCCGCTTCACGCACGACGCTGCCGTCGGCGCCGAGCTTTGCCTCGACAGCATAGGGCCGCAGGCCTTCGCCCCAGACCGTCTGCACGTCCTCGTGCAGCAAGCCTTCGTCGAGCAACTCGCGGATCAGGAAGCCGAGCCCGCCGGCGGCGTGGAAATGGTTCACGTCGGCGAGTCCGTTCGGGTAGACGCGGGCGAGCAGCGGCACGGCCTCCGACAGGTCGGAGATGTCCTGCCAGGTAAGCGAAATTCCGGCTGCCGCGGCCATGGCGATGAGGTGGATGGTGTGGTTGGTCGAGCCGCCGGTCGCGTGCAGGCCGACCACGCCGTTGACGATCGAGCGCTCGTCGATCATGCGCCCGACCGGCGTATAGGCATTGCCGAGCGCGGTGATCGCCAGCGCGCGCTTCGCCGCCTCCCTGGTCAGCGCGTCGCGCAGCGGCGTACCCGGGTTGACGAAGGAGGCGCCGGGCGTGTGCAGGCCCATGATCTCCATCAGCATCTGGTTGGAATTGGCGGTGCCGTAGAAGGTGCAGGTGCCCGGCCCGTGATAGGATTTGGACTCCGCCTCGAGCAGCTCGGCGCGGCCCGCCTTGCCCTCGGCATAGAGCTGCCGGACCTTGGCCTTCTCGTCGTTCGGCAGGCCCGACGTCATCGGTCCGGCCGGAATGAAGACGGCCGGCAGGTGCCCGAAGGTGAGCGCCGCGATCACCAGCCCGGGCACGATCTTGTCGCAGACGCCGAGGAAGACGGCGGCGTCGAACATGTTGTGCGAAAGGCCGATCGCCGCTGCCATGGCGATCACGTCGCGCGAGAACAGCGACAGCTCCATGCCTGGCTGGCCTTGCGTCACGCCGTCGCACATCGCCGGCACGCCGCCGGCGACCTGGGCGATGCCGCCTGCTTCGCGTGCCGCGTCCTTGATCAGCGCCGGAAAGGTCTCGAACGGCTGATGCGCCGACAGCATGTCGTTGTAGGAGGTGATGATGCCGAGGTTGGGCACGCAATCGCCGCCGAGTGCCACCTTCTCCGATGGGCTGCAGACGGCAAAGCCGTGGGCGAGGTTGCCGCAGGAGAGCACCGCGCGGTTGGCGGCGCGCCCCGACGCCTCCGCGATGCGTCCGAGATAGGCTTCGCGGCCGGCCTTCGAGCGTTGGCGGATGCGTTCGGTGATGGCTTCGACGTCGCGTCTGGCTGTCATGGCTGGTCCTTTCTGGCCCCGGAAAACGTCCTCCCACAGCCTCCGGGGCTGTTCCTTTGGTGAAATTAGGGTGCCCAGAACACCTCTACCGGTATCGGCGCCGCTTCGAGCACGTTGCGGATGGGCTTTTTCATGCCCGCTCCCATCGCGCCGTCGAAGGCAATACGCTTGTCCTCTCCCTCGATGTGGAGCGCGATGAAACCGGCGGCAACGATCCGCGCCATCGACAGCGTCAGCCGCGGCTCGCCGGCGCTTTGCGCATGCACGGGCAGCACGATCCGCGGTGAGGACGGGTCGATGAGCTCGGCGAGATTGCCGGCATCGGGAAAGAAGGAGGCCGTGTGGCCGTCGGCACCCATGCCAAGCACCACCACATCCAGAGGCCAGGGCAATGATTGCAGGGGCTCGCTGTCCGACGCCGCTGCGTCCTCGATGGTCGCCGCCTCATGGTAGAGCGGCACGAAGCGCGCTGCCGCTGCCTTGTTCTGGAGCAGGTTGGCCGCCACCAGCCCGGCATTCGAGCGCGGCGAGGAGGGCGGCACGAAACGTTCGTCGACCAGCGTCACGGTGACCTTGTCCCAGGCGATCGGGATTAAAGAGAGCGCGGCGAAAAACTTTGCCGGCGTCGTGCCGCCGGATACGGCGAGGAATGCGGTGCCGCGGTCGGTGATCGCCTTGGTCAGGCGGGCGGCGACGTGGCCGGCAAGGGCCGCCGCCAGCTGCTGGCGGTCGGCAAAGCCGTTCCAGGCGTAAGCGGCCCCGCTCAATTGCTCTCGTGCCATGTCCGTCCGTCACGTTCGATCAGCGCGATGGAGGCCGACGGACCCCAGGTGCCGGCCGTATAGCCCTGCGCTTCCTGCCTGGCGCTTTCCCAGGCGTTCTGGATCGGATCGATCCACTTCCAGGCCGCCTCGACCTCGTCGCGACGCATGAACAGCGTCTGGTTGCCGCGCACCACATCCATGATCAGCCGCTCGTAGGCGTCCGGCGCGCGGCTGTGGAAGGATTGCGCGAAGCTCATGTCGAGCGAGATCTGGCGCAGCCGCATGCCGCCCGGCCCCGGATCCTTGATCATGATGTACTGCTTGACGCCTTCGTCCGGCTGCAGCCTGATCACCAGCTGGTTGGCGAAGATCGGCCCGGCGCTGTCGCCGAAGATGGAATAGGGGATCGGCTTGAATTCGATGACGATTTCCGAAACGCGGGTCGCCAGCCGCTTGCCGGTCCTGAGATAGAAAGGCACGCCGGCCCAGCGCCAGTTGCCGATCTCGGCTTTGAGGGCGACGAAGGTCTCGGTGTTGCTGTCCTTGCCGAGCTCCTCGACATAGCCCTTGACCGGCCCGCCGGCGGAGGCGCCGGCGCGATACTGGCCGCGCACCGTGTGCTTCGGCGCCTCGTTGCCGTTGATGCGCTTCAGCGCCCGCAGCACCTTCAGCTTCTCGTCGCGCACGGCGTCCGCGTCCATCGAGGACGGTGTTTCCATGGCAACCAGGCAAAGCAGCTGCAGGATGTGGTTCTGCACCATATCGCGCAGCGCGCCGGCTTTGTCGTAGTAGGTGACGCGGTCCTCGAGACCCACGGTCTCGGCCACGGTGATCTGCACATGATCGATATGGGCGGAGTTCCACAGCGGCTCATAAAGCGCGTTGGCAAAGCGCAGCGCCATCAGGTTCTGCACCGTTTCCTTGCCGAGATAGTGATCGATGCGGAAGATCTGGCTTTCGTGGAAATCGTCACCCACGGCGTCGTTGAGCGCCCGTGCCGAGGCGAGGTCACGGCCGATCGGCTTCTCCAGCACGATGCGCGAGTTCGGGGTGATCAGCTTGTGTTCCTTGAGCTGATGCGAGATGTCGCCGAACAGCGCCGGCGCCACCGCGAGGTAGAAGGCGCGGATGCGGTCGCTGTCGCCGATGGCCTTCTTGAGCTTGTCGAAGCCGACGCCGGAGGTGGCGTCCGCCGAGACATAGGAAAGCCGAGCAAGAAATGTGTCCAGTTCCTTCGGCTCGATGTCGGCCGGATTCACATGGTCCGATATCGCTTTCTTGGCGAAGGTCTGGAACTCGGCATCGCTCATCTTCGCGCGCGACGTGCCGATGATGCGCGTCGGCTCCGAAAATTGGTGGTCGCGCTGGCGGTGGTAGAGCGAGGGCAGAAGCTTGCGCTCCGACAGGTCGCCGGTACCGCCGAAGATGATGAAGTCGAAAGGCTCGACAGGGATGATCTGGCTGGTCATGGTCAGTCCGGTTTGATGCCGCTAGCCGGTAGCGGGGCTGATATATTCTAATCGATTTAAATCGTCCAGTGTCATGGTGTCACATCCGAGACCAATCGCTGGACAATCGATTGGGCCCAAATGCGGCCTTGACACTGGCGCCACCGGGAGGCTTGTCGGCAAGCAACAGCTTTCCGGAAGCGTTCGCGCCTGCAACATAGAACCTGAATGTGACGAAAGCTAAGGGAGAATGGCGACCGCCGGCCCTTCAATGATGGGGAAAACCATGCGTCTGCAAAACAAGGTTGCCATCATCACCGGCGCGGCGTCGGGCTTCGGCGAGGGCATGGCGAAGCGCTTTGCCGAGGAAGGCGCGCGCGTCGTGGTTGCCGACCTCAACGCCAAGGGCGCCGCGCGCGTGGCGAAGGAAATCGGCGACAACGCGATCTGGACCCAGACCGACGTCTCGCAACGCTCCGAATTCGACGAGATGGTGTATGCCGCCAAGAGCGCCTTCGGCCGTGTCGACATCATGGTCAACAATGCCGGTTACACCCATCGCAACGGCGACATGCTCGGCGTCGACGAGCAAACCTTCGACCTGATCACCGCTGTCAACATGAAGGCGATCTATCATGCCGCGCTTGCCGTGGTGCCGATCATGGACCGGCAGGGCGGCGGCGTCATACTGACCACGGCTTCGACAGCCGGCATCAGGCCGCGGCCGGGCCTCACCTGGTACAACGCCTCCAAGGGATGGGCGATCACCGCCACCAAGTCGATGGCGGTCGAACTCGCCCCGAAGAACATCCGCGTCAATTGCCTCTGCCCGGTCGCCGGCGAGACCGGCATGCTGGAGAAGTTCATGGGCGCCGACACGCCGGAGATCCGTGAAAAATTCCGCGCCTCTATCCCGCTCGGCCGGCTGTCGACGCCGCTCGACATCGCCAACGCGGCCCTCTGGCTGGCTTCGGACGAGGCGGCCTTCATCACCGGCGTGGCGCTGGAAGTCGACGGCGGGCGCTGCATCTGAACCGAGGTCGCGGCGGCTGCAGGCCGCCAAGAGCGTCCAGATCAGGCGCCGGTCTTGACGAAGCTCTTGTAGATCCAGCCGCGTTTGCCGTTATAGACGATCTCGCACCATTTTTTGCAGCTCATCACCTGCACAGCTGACTTGGCAGGCACAGTGACGATCGCGGCGGCGCCGTTCTTCGGGCCGGAACGCATGGTAACAGCCCTCAGGACGCGTCCATTGGTGCCAGTGCCGGCGTTTTCGGGCTTCGGCTCGTCCTGGGCCGCATCGTCGGGTGCCGCCGGCTGAGCCTCGGCAACCTGGGGCTTCGCGTCCGGGATGGCGGCGGTCTGGGCCGCATCCATTTTGTCGTCAGGCTTTTTTGCGCCTGCCGCTTGGGCAGCCGCCGGCGCAGGCGCCGCGACCTCAGCCAGAGCGGCCGAAGCATCGTTTCCGGACGCGGATTCGGCGAAGGCGGCAACGGCCGGTTTGTCGTTCTGCGTCGCCGGCTTCTCCGCGGCCTGAGCGGATGAGGCCGGCGGAGCATCCGCCGCGGGCGCAGGCTCACCAACCGTGCCGTTCCAGCGGGGATTGTTGGAAGCCAGTGCCGGGATGGCGGCTTCTCGGGATGCAGTCATGGGCGAAACCGCATCGGCCTTGCGCGCGGCTTGCGGCGCGGCGGCGACACTGACAGCGCTCGATACCGTCGGAGCGATTTTCTTCGTCTTGACCGGGATCGCGGGGACGGTCTGCTCCGTTTTCGCGATCGCCTGCCGCTCATTGGCCGGCAAGGCGAGCCAAAGCGCCACCGCCGCTACGCCAAGCAGCGCCGCGGTGCCGACGGCCGCGATCACCAGATGCGCGTTCGACTGCAGGCCCTGCCAGAACGAGGGCCGCATGTCATAGCCGAACCGCACGGCAAAGTGCCGTCGTTCCGGCGCACCGAAACTGAAGGGCTCGTTCACCTAAACCACCTCCAACAACCGGGCCGACGTTCTTTCGATCTTGCCGCAAACGGTTCGCGGCTGATCGGCATCGGTCCCGAAATTTCCAGCGGGCAGGCCCGCGCAAATCCCCATCTTATCGCCCAGAACCGGCATCTTTTACCGCCGATTATGGCATCAGTGCGCCTTTTTGCGAAATTCTGCGCGTTTGTTAAGGATTCCGCAACGTGCCGTTAGGGAAGCGGACTTGTCGAATTAACAGCTTCTGCACATGTTCCGGCTTCAGATCCTGCGGCGCAGTGCGAACCAGTTGAGCGCAAGAAACAGCAGCGGTGCGCGTAAACGACGGCCGCCCGGGAAGGCCGGAATCTTCAGATCCTCGATCAGCTTCAGGCGGTTGCGATTGCCTGCGACCGCCTCGGCATAGAGCTTGCCGAAGAAGTTGGCCAGCATGACGCCGTGTCCGGAATAGCCGCCCATCGAGGCATGCGGAAACGCCGGTGAATGGTGAATAGTGAATGCTTTGCGAGAGCGCTCTGGCTGCGTTCACCCATCCAATATGAAACTACTCACCATTCACTATTCACCCATTCACTCGAGTGGCCGCTCACACATTCAGCAACAGATACTCCCGCTCCCAAGGGCTGATCACTTCCATGAATGTCTCGAACTCGGCTCGCTTGATGGCCGCATACGTGGCTGCGAAGGATTTGCCGACGATGGCGCCAAGCTCCTCGTCGGCTTCGAAGAGGTCCACCGCCTCGAGCAAGCTGCGCGGCAGGTCGATCTCGTCCTCGTTGGCGGTCGTCAGCACCGGCGGCTCGGCCTGGACCTTGTTGTTCATGCCGATCAACCCGCAGGCAAGCGAGGCGGCAAGCGCCAGATAGGGATTGGCGTCCGAGGACGGAATCCGGTTTTCGACGCGCCGCGCCGCGGGATCGGAACGCGGCACGCGGAAAGCCGTCGTGCGGTTGTCGTAGCCCCACTTGTTGTTGACCGGCGCCGACGCTGCCTGCGTGAGCCGCCGATAGGAATTGACGTAAGGCGCAAGCATCACCAGCGCGTTCGGCACGTGTTTCTGCATGCCGCCGATGAAATGGAAGAACGCATCCGTCTCGGCGCCGTCTTCGGCCGAGAAGATGTTTTTTCCGGTCTTCTTGTCGACCACCGACTGGTGGATATGCATGGCCGAGCCAGGTTGCCCCTGGATCGGCTTGGCCATGAAGGTGGCGTAGATTTCGTGCTTCAGCGCCGCCTCGCGGATCGTGCGCTTGAACATGAAGACCTGGTCGGCAAGCTCGATCGGATTGCCGTGACGCAGGTTGATCTCGAGCTGGCCGGCGCCCTCCTCGTGGATCAGCGTATCGATCTCTAGGCCTTGCCGCTCCGAGAAATGGTAGATGTCGTCTATCAGTTCGTCGAACTCGTTGACGCCCGCGATCGAATAGCCGGCGCCGCCGCCGATCGGCCGCCCTGAGCGCCCGACGGGCGGCGTCAGCGGATAGTCCGGATCGGGGTTCTTGCGTACCAGATAGAATTCGATCTCGGGCGCCACCACCGGCTTCAGCCCCCGGTCGTCATAGGCGGCCAGCACGCGCTTCAGCACGTTGCGCGGCGTGAATTCGACGGAGCGGCCATCCTGGTGGACGAGGTCGCAGATCACCGCGGCGGTCGGATCTTCCTCCCATGGCACGACGGTCAGTGTCGAGAGATCGGGCAAGAGCTTCAGGTCGCCGTCGTCCTCCGGATAGTGGAAGCCATTGCCGTCTTCCGGATAGCCGCCAGATATCGTCGTCATGAAGACGGCCGAAGGCAACGCCAGCGATGTGTTGGAGGTGAATTTCTTCGACGGCATCATCTTGCCGCGGGCGACGCCGGCCTGGTCCGGCGTGATGCACTCGATGTCCTCGATGCCGCGCCATTCCAGCCAGGCGCTGGCTTCCTTCCAGTTCTTCACACCGCGTTCGTTTTTCAAGAAGGCAGGCGTGCGGGCGCGTCCCCCCCGGCTCGACGGACGGACTTCCTTTTTTTCAGGCGGCATCATTCACCAGATTGTGTTGCGGATTTCAAAGTATAGCCGGGCGCCGTGGCGGAAGGAAAGGGGAGGCGCCCGCGTCGCCACAGGCAAGCCGAGCCGCAGCCCAAAGGAACCGGCGTGCCTGTCTTCTTGCTGGCGGCGCAGCGCCACAGGGTCTAGATGAGCCTGTAAGCAAAGGGTCGCACATGTCCGCTCCACGTTTGACCACCATCGGCTTCGATGCCGACGACACGCTGTGGCAGAACGAGCAGTTCTTCCGCCTGACCGAGAAGCGTTTTGCCGCCTTGCTGGCCGAGCACGGCGATCATGAGCACATCGCGGCACGGCTGCTCGAAGCGGAAAGGCGCAACCTCGCCCTCTATGGCTTCGGCATTAAGGGCTTTACGCTGTCGATGATCGAGACGGCCGTCGCGATCACAAACGGCGAGGTGCCCGGTTCGGTCATCGGCGAAATCCTGGCTGCCGGCCGCGAGATGCTCAGCCATCCGATCGAGCCGCTGCCGCATGCCCGCGAGACGGTCGAAAAGCTGGCGGACTCCTACCATCTGGTGCTGATCACCAAGGGCGACCTCTTCGATCAAGAGCGCAAGCTCGCGCAGTCGGGAATGGGTGATCTCTTCGATGCCGTCGAGATCGTCAGCGACAAGAGCGCAGCCACCTATGCCCGCATCTTCAGCCGCCATGGCGACGGTCCGCAGAACAGCATGATGGTTGGCAACTCGCTCAAGTCCGATGTGGTTCCCGCCATCGAGGCCGGTGGCTGGGGCATCCATGTGCCGCACGAATTGACCTGGGCGATCGAACACGCCGAGGCGCCTGTCGCGGAGCCGCGTTTTCGCGAGATCGCAGATCTGGGCGAGTTGCCGGCACTGGTCGAGGCAATAGCGAAGCCCGGCTGAGCGTCGCCTCTGCCTAGCCGCGGCCGACCAGGCGATCGATTACTGGTTGCAGCCTTTCGGGCGTGATCGGCTTGGTGACCACCGCGTCGACCACGCTCGACAGGCCGAGGCTGTCCGGCGTGCCATTCCTGGTTGAAAGCAGGATCACGGCGGGCCGCGTCTTGCCGGAAGCGCGCCGCAGCGCGTCGATGCCGGACAGCAGCCTGTCGCAATCCCTGTCGTCGGGTCCGCCGTCGAGTATGATTGCGCCGGGAACCAGGCCGGCCAAAGCTTTCTCGGCCGCCTCCGGCGGCTCCGAAATCGGCTTCAGCCCGGACTTTTCCACGATTTTCGATACGACGACCCGGTTGATCGACGATTTGCCGACCACCAGCACCTTGGAGATATCCGCCGGCAGCCGGGCCGCCGCGCCACGGTCCGCCGGTTTCATTGGTTTTTCAGAGTCGTCACGATTGGCGGGACACATGTCTGGCGGAGGCTCTGGTTCAATGCAGGGTTGAAACCTTAAGCGCGCAATTGGCGCGAGATCGCCAGCGGTGTCAAGCAAAAATAGTGGAAAATGATAATATAGCAAGAATTGCTAAAAACCGGCGCAAGTTCTCCCCGGCGCCACGGCCACAATTCGAAAAAACGAACGTCTCCCGGAACGTATAGCGCACGGGAGACACTCGCGAGTGATTGTTGACGTTACGTCAGCCTTGGCTCTGATGGGTGACGATCACTGGGATCAAAAGATCACCCCAGTTGCCGTCTCCGCCATGGTGCCTGGCCGAGCGCACCAGCTCGACGGACACACCTGCTTCGACCGCCTTCATCACAGACTGGTTGAGCCTGTGCAGGTCGTTGGCAAGCATGCGGATCGTCGCCTGCTGATCGACGCTCATCGCGCTTGATTGTTCTTCGGCCCGTTCCTTGACCCGGCTTATCGATGCCATTGCTGTTCTCCTCGACGTAAGTGCCCTTCGGGCGTTTCCTCTGCTGTTGTCATTACTCGGCCGCCGGCCTGAACTGGGCGTGCTCGGTCGACTCATGCATGGCGGTGGTCGAAGACTGGCCGCCGGAGATCGCCATCGAAACGGCATCGAAATAGCCGGTGCCGACTTCGCGCTGATGCTTGGTCGCGGTATAGCCATGGACCTCCGCCGCGAATTCCGCCTCCTGCAGTTCCGAATAGGCCGCCATCTGGCGCTCCTTGTAGCCGCGGGCCAGTTCGAACATGCCGAAGTTCAGCTGGTGGAACCCGGCCAGTGTGATGAACTGGAATTTGTAGCCCATGGCGCCGAGTTCCTTCTGGAACTTCGCGATGGTCGCGTCGTCCAGGTTCTTCTTCCAATTGAACGACGGCGAGCAATTATAGGCGAGCAGCTTGCCCGGGTGGTGCTTGTGCACCCCTTCAGCGAACTTCCTTGCCTGCTGAAGATCCGGCTTCGAGGTTTCGCACCAGATCAGGTCCGCATGCGGCGCGTAGGCGACGGCGCGCGCGATGCAGGGCTCGATCCCGTTCCTGACGTGATAGAAGCCCTCGACCGTGCGGCCGGCGTCATAGTCGACGAAAGGCCGGTCGCGCTCGTCGATGTCGGAGGTGAGCAGCTTGGCGGCTTCCGCGTCGGTGCGCGCCACCACCAGCGTCGGCGTGCCCATCACGTCCGCTGCAAGCCGGGCCGCATTGAGGTTGCGGATATGCGCTGCGGTCGGGATCAGCACCTTGCCGCCGAGATGGCCGCACTTCTTCTCCGACGCCAACTGGTCCTCATAGTGGACGCCAGCGGCACCGGCCTCGATGAAAGCCTTCATGATCTCGAACGCGTTGAGCGGCCCGCCAAAGCCGGCTTCGGCGTCGGCGACGATCGGCGCGAACCAGGTCTCGACCGAAAGACCCTTGCCTTCGGATGTCTCGATCTGGTCGGCGCGCTGCAGCGTGCGGTTGATGCGCTTGACCAGCTCCGGCGCCGCATTCGCCGGATAAAGCGACTGGTCCGGATACATGGCCGACGCGGTGTTGGCGTCGGCCGCGACCTGCCAGCCCGACAGATAGATCGCCTTCAAGCCCGCCCTGACCTGCTGCATGGCCTGGTTGCCCGACATGGCGCCGAGCGCATTGACGAAATCTTCCTCGTGGATCAGCTTCCACAGCCTGCTCGCGCCCATCTCCGCAAGCGTATGGCGAATCTGGACCGAGCCGCGCAGCCGCTTCACGTCCTCCGCCGAGTAGGGCCGTTCGATGCCGTCGAAACGGCCTTCCGGCGCGGACGGGACGAGGTTGTAAAAATCAGTCATCGATTGCTCCAGGTCAGTCTTGCTTGTTTAGATGGCCCGTTTGAGGGACGTATCTGTGGGCCGTTCACGTGTTACATTGTTTACATTGCGCCGCAAAAGTCGCCAGAAAAACCGGAACTTGCCAGCTAAAATACGGGAAAACTGGTGTTGCGTTTGACAGGTCGGGGCTGTAAATCTGTCATGATTGTAAAAAGCTGGATGAGCCCGCGACGGCGCGCCGTTATGTAAAACTCTTTTCAAGGTAGCCGATTGGCCGAGCAGAAGATTTTCGCCGGGCCGCGCATCCGCCGGCTTCGCAACGCCAAGGGCCTGACCCAGACGGCGATGGCCGAAGGCCTGGGCATCTCGCCGTCCTACCTCAATCTCATCGAGCGCAACCAGCGGCCGCTGACGGTGCAGCTGATCCTCAAGCTGGCGTCGGCCTACAAGATCGACCCGCACGAATTGCAGGGCGAGACCAAAGGATCGATCGCGGCGCTGAAGGAAGTGTTCGGCGATCCGCTGCTGGCCGGCGAACTGCTGGGCGACCAGGAACTGATCGACCTCGCCGAGATCGCGCCGAACGCTTCCGCCGCGATGGTGAAATTGTTTCGCGCCTATCGCGAGCAGGCCGATCGGCTGTCGGATCTCAATGAACTCCTGGCGCGGGAGGGCAGGGCGACCGCATTGTCCGGCACGCGCCTGCCTGTCGACGAAGTGCACGAGACTTTCGAGCGCAGGCCGAACCATTTCGCCGCGCTGGAGGAGGAAGCCGAGGCCTTCATTTCGCTGCTCGATCCAGGCGACGACCTGTTCGGCACGCTGAAGGCGTGGCTAAGGCGCGAGCACGGCATCGTGGTCAAGGTGCTGCCGGTGGCCACCATGCCAAACTGGCGCAGGCGCTACGATCGCCATTCGCAACGCCTGTTCCTGTCAGAGCGGCTCTCCCCCTTCGATCAGCTGCGCGAGGTCGCCATGGAGGCGAGCCTGATGCGCATGACGGTGGCCGTGGCGGGCGAGATCCAGACGTTGAAGCTCGGCACGGACGAAGCGCGCCGCTTAGCCCGTTTCGAGCTCGGCCGCTATGCGGCGCACGCGCTGATGATGCCCTATCAAGCCTTTCATGCAGCGGCCGTCCGCGCCCGCTACGACATCGACGTCTTGCGTTCGCGCTTCGGCGTCTCCTTCGAGCAGGCGGCAAACCGCCTGACCATGCTGCAGCGGCCGAGCGCCTCAGGCGTACCGTTCTTCATGCTGGAGGTCGACAGTGCCGGCAACCGCTTCCGCAAGGCGGGCAGCCTGGGCTATCCGCAAAGCCGTTTCGGCGGCGCCTGTCCGAAGCTTCCTGTCCATGCGGCCTTTTCGCAGCCGGGCCGGATCCTGGTCGAGGCGGTGGAAATGCCGGACGGGGCCGAGTTCCTCTGCATCGCCCGCACGCTCGAAGGGCCGCAAGGCGCCTTCTCCGAGCGGCCGCGGCGCACGGCGCTTCTGCTGGGCTGCGACATCGGCTTTCGCGACGAGATCGTCTACAGCGCGGCGCTGCCCGGACCGTCCGCCGCCAAGGCCGCGCAGAGCACGGCATATGCAACGCCGGTCGGCCCGGCCTGCAGGCTCTGCGAGCGCGTCGGCTGCCTGGCGCGCGCCGAGCCGCCGGTGACCCGGCCGCTTGGCCTCGACGAGATGGTGACGGGTCTCAGCGCCTTCGATTTCCAGGGGTAGCACCCCCGCCAGCCGCAGCGGTTCGGCGGCCCGCAAGCCGGCTTTGTCCTACATTTCAGCGGATGCTGGATCACGCCTGGCTCGAGCATTTGCGCTACGCGAATGGGATATGGTGTGGTCGTCCGTGGTGGATCGTGCCGCCGGCAAATCGCTGACAGTCTCGCCTATGACCGATACCGCCTCGTCTCGCGTTGCCTTGGCCGCCGTCTCGCCGCGCGAGGAGCGGATCGGCATGCTGCTGGTCTTCCTGTCGGCGCTGATGTGGAGTTTTGGCGGCACCATCGCTCGCTTCATCCATGTCGGCGACAGCTGGACCGTGGTGTTCTGGCGCTCGATCTGGGCGGTGGGCTTCCTCGTCGCCTTCATGCTCTGGCGCGACGGCTGGCGCGGCACCTGGAGATTGTTCCGCGACATGGGCCTGCCTGGGCTGGGCGTCGCTCTCTGCTTCGCCACCGCCTCCACGAGCTTCATCGTCGCGCTCGCCTACACGACGGTCGCCAACATCTTGTTGATGCAGGCCGGTGTCCCGCTTCTGGCGGCCATGCTCGCCTGGGTGCTGTTTCGCGAACGCGTGACCCCAGGAACCTGGGTCGCCATTGCCGCCGTCATCACCGGCGTGGCCATCATGGTCTCGGAATCGCTTGACGGCGCCGTCTCGCCGATCGGCGATGGCCTGGCGCTGCTGATCGCGGTGATGTTGTCGTTCGCGACCGTGATCACCCGGCGCTTTGCCCATGTGCGCATGGTGCCGGCCACTTGCCTCGGCGCATTGCTCGCCGGTGCTTTTGCTGCCTCGCAAGCCACGGAATTCACCGTCTCCGGGCGCGACATGGGCTTTCTCTTCGCCTTCGGCGTCATCAATCTCGGCGTCGGTCTTGCTTTTTTCGCCATGGGCGCCCGCCTGGTGCCCGCGGCCGTCGCGGCGCTGCTCGGCACTTTCGAGCCGATCCTCGGTCCGATCTGGGTGTGGCTCGTCCATTCCGAGGTGCCGTCGGGGCGCACCATCATCGGCGGCGCGGTCGTCATCGCCGCGCTGCTTGTTCATATTGCGTTTGAGTTCAAGCGGCAGACCCGGCCCGAGCGGCCGGGCATCACCGGGCTGCCGTCTCCCAATTGATGCTCGCGTGTCTTCCCCATTGACAACTCCGCTGCGGGCCGGGCAGGCTGCAATTACGGCAACAACAAGACAGGCGTATCTTGCCAAGTGACTCCGCCGGCCTCATCGAGGCCGGACCGCATCGTTACATCTCTGCTTACGCCGCGGCCAACGCCGCTGAGGCCGTCCGAACAGCTTCCTGGAAAGGAGGCAAGGGCGGCGCCCGTCACTCAACGATCCGGCGCACTGCCAGGCGCGCGCGCTTGTGGCTCTCCGGAAATCTCCATAGTCTGAAACAAACGCCGTCCCGCGCCCATGTCGCGACGAGCCGGCACGGGAACACTCACCAAAGGAGAATATCATGATCCGCAAAGCGCTTTTGCTTTCGGCGACTTCGGCCTTTCTGGCGCTCTTCGCCGCGAGCGGCCATGCCGACGACCGCGTCGTCAACGTCTATAACTGGTCGGACTATATCGACAGCTCGATCATCGAGGACTTCACCAAGAAGACCGGCATCAAGGTCGTCTACGACACTTTCGATTCCAACGAGATCCTGGAGACGAAGCTGCTGGCCGGGGGCAGCGGCTATGATGTCGTGGTGCCCAGCGCCAATTTCCTGGCGCGCCAGATCCAGGCCGGCGTCTTCCAGAAGCTCGACAAGTCCAAGCTGCCGAACATCTCCAACATGTGGGATGTCATTTCGGAGCGCACCGCAAAGTATGATCCGAACAATGAGTACTCGGTCAACTATATGTGGGGCACGGTCGGCCTCGGCTACAACGTCAAGAAGGTGCAGGCGGCACTCGGCACCGACAAGATCGACAGCTGGGACGTGTTCTTCAATCCGGAGAGCCTCGCCAAGCTCAAGGATTGCGGCGTCTATGTGCTGGATTCCCCCTCCGACATCATTCCGGCCACGTTGAAACATCTCGGCCTCGATCCAAACAGCACCTCGCCCGACGATATCGCCAAGGCCGAGGAGGCCCTGCTCAAGGTCCGCCCGTATATTCGCAAGTTCCATTCCTCGGAATACATCAACGCGCTGGCAAACGGCGACATCTGCCTGGCGATCGGCTGGTCGGGCGATGTGTTCCAGGCGCGAAACCGCGCCGAGGAGGCCAAGCAGGGCGTCGAGATCGGCTATTCGGTGCCCAAGGAAGGCGCCCAGATGTGGTTCGATCAGATGGCGATCCCCGCCGACGCGCCGCATGTCGCGGAAGCGCATGAGTTCATCAACTACATGATGACCCCGGAAGTCATCGCCAAATCCTCGAATTATGTGCTCTACGCCAACGGCAACAAGGCCTCGCAGCAGTTCGTCGACAAGGCACTGCTGGAGGACACCTCGGTCTATCCGGACGAGGAGACGACCAAGAAGCTTTACACCGTGCAGCCCTACGATCCCAAGACACAGCGCATCATCACGCGCACCTGGACCAAGATCGTCACCGGCCAATAAGCATCGAGACGCGACCCCGGCAGAAACTGCCGGGGTCGCTTTCTTTAGAAGCAATTCCAGCAACAGTGTGGGACGGTTTTCCGCCCCCGGAATTGCGTCAAAAACAAAAAGCTGGAGCGGTTCGGCGTTTTCTCGAAACCATGAACCGTTCCAGCGGAACGAAACAGACCCGGAGTGGGACATGAAATCGCTTGGCAGCATCCGCAGGGATTTCGCGCCATGGAATGATCCGAGCGCCAAGCCGTATATCCAGTTCGACAAGGTGACCAAGAAGTTTGGCGACTTCACCGCTGTCAACAATCTGTCGCTGACCATCTTCGAACGTGAGTTCTTCGCCCTGCTCGGCGCCTCGGGCTGCGGCAAGTCGACCCTGCTCAGGATGCTCGCCGGCTTCGAGGAGCCGACCGCGGGGCGCATTCTGCTCGACGGCCAGGACCTGCGCGGCATTCCGCCCTATAAGCGGCCGGTGAACATGATGTTCCAGTCTTATGCGCTGTTTCCCCATATGACGGTGGAAAGGAACATCGCCTTCGGCCTCAAGCAGGAAGGCATGCCCGCTCCCGATATCGAAAAGCGCGTCGCCGAGATGCTCAGGCTGGTCAAGCTCGAGCAGTTCGCCAAGCGCAAGCCGCACCAGCTTTCCGGCGGTCAGCGCCAGCGCGTGGCGCTTGCCCGCTCGGTCGCCAAGCGGCCGAAGGTGCTTTTGCTGGACGAGCCGCTCGGCGCGCTCGACAAGAAGCTGCGTGAGGAGACGCAGTTCGAACTGATGGACCTGCAGCAGGAACTTGGGCTTACCTTCGTCGTCGTCACCCACGACCAGGAGGAAGCCATGACCATGGCCGACCGCATCGCCATCATGGACAGGGGCGAGGTGATGCAGGTGGCGACGCCGGCGGAAATCTACGAGGCCCCGACGTCGCGCTTCGTGGCGCATTTCGTCGGCAATGTGAACATGTTCGAGGGCAAGGTTGCCGAGCGGGCAGCCAATACGACGCGCATCACCGGCGCGACCGGTGCGCAGATCGTTGTCGAGAATGCCACCGATACCACCAAGGGCGCCGACATCGTTTTCGCGATCCGGCCCGAGAAGATCAAGGTCTCGTCGAGGAAGCCGGCCGATGCCGTCAATGCGCTGGAGGGCGAAGTCTATGACGTTGCGTATCTTGGCGACATGACCGTCTACCACATCAAGCTCGACGACGGACAGATGGTGCGGGCAAGCGCGTTGAACGCTGCCCGCGTCAGCGAGGACCCGCTGACCTGGAACGATCGCGCCTGGGTCTCCTTCCGGCCGGACGCCGGCGTCGTGCTGACAAGGTAACAGGGCGGCCATGACCAATATCGCCGCCGCCCCTTCCTCGGCTGAAACCGCCGCTCAGTTGCCGACCAAGCTGGCGAAGGGCTTCGTCGACCGTCTCGTTATCATCATTCCCTATCTCTGGCTGCTGTTCTTCTTCCTTGTCCCGTTCATCATCGTCTTCAAGATCTCGCTGTCGCAGACGGCGATCTCGATGCCGCCTTACACCCCGGTGCTCGATTTCGGCGACGGTATTTCCGGATTCTTCGCCGGCTTTCGCGAGCTCAACTTCGACAATTACACGTGGCTGACCCAGGACGCGCTTTACTTCAACGCCTATGTGACCAGCCTCATCATCGCGGGCATCTCGACGGTGCTGACGCTGGTCGTCGGCTATCCGATCGCCTATGGCATGGCGCGCGCGCCGGCGACGATCCGGCCGACCTTGCTGATGCTCGTGATCCTGCCGTTCTGGACCTCGTTCCTGATCCGCGTCTATGCCTGGATCGGCATCCTGAAACCCGAAGGGCTGCTCAACCAGGTGCTGCTCGCCACTGGCCTGATCAGCCAGCCGCTGGTCATCCTCAACACCTACACCGCGATCTTCATCGGCATCGTCTATTCCTATCTGCCCTTCATGGTGCTGCCGCTCTACTCGTCGCTGGAGAAGATGGACTATTCGCTGATCGAGGCGGCGCAGGATCTCGGCTCCCCGCCGATCGGCGCCTTTTGGAAGATCACCTTCCCGCTGTCGCTGCCGGGCGTGATTGCCGGCTGCCTGCTGGTCTTCATCCCGGCGGTCGGCGAGTTCGTCATACCGGACCTTCTCGGCGGCTCGCAGACGCTGATGATCGGCAAGACGCTGTGGAACGAATTCTTCGCCAACCGCGATTGGCCGGTCTCGTCGGCGGTGGCGGTCATCCTGCTCCTGGTGCTGACCGTCCCGATCATGTTCTTCCAGCAGGCTCAAGCGAAAGCCCAGGAGCAAGGCAAATGAACGCCACCTGGAGCCGCTTCAACATCACCTCGATCGTGCTCGGCTTTGCCTTTCTCTATCTGCCGATCGTGCTTCTCATCGTCTTTTCCTTCAACGAATCCAAGCTCGTCACCGTTTGGGGCGGCTTTTCGACGAAATGGTACGTGTCGCTGTTCCACAACCAGGGCCTGATGGACGCCACCTGGGTGACAGCCCGCGTCGGCGTCATCTCGGCGACCGTTGCCACCGTGCTCGGCACGCTGGCGGCGATCACCTTGACCCGCTACACACGCTTCAAGGGGCGGGTGCTATTTTCCGGCATGGTCTTTGCGCCGCTGGTGATGCCGGAAGTCATCACCGGCCTGTCGTTGCTCTTGCTCTTCGTGGCCGTCGGACTTGACCGAGGCTTCTTCACCGTCACGCTCGCCCACATCACCTTCACCATGTGCTTCGTGGCCGTCGTTGTGCAGTCGCGCCTCGTCTCCTTCGACCGCTCGCTGGAGGAAGCCGCGATGGACCTCGGCGCGACGCCGGTGAAGACCTTCTTTCAGATCACCTTGCCCGTCATCTTGCCGGCGATCATCTCCGGCTGGATGCTGGCCTTCACGCTCTCGCTCGACGATCTGGTCATCGCCTCCTTCACCTCGGGCCCCGGCGCCACGACGCTGCCGATGAAGATCTACAGCCAGGTGCGCCTCGGCGTGACGCCTGAGATCAATGCCGCCTGCACCATCCTGATCGCCGTCGTCGCGATCGGCGTCATCATTGCCTCGATCGCCAACAAGCGCCGCGCGGTCCAGCGCCAGCGCGATGAGCAGGCGGCGCAGCGCGGATAGGGAACAAAGACGGGCGCGACCTGCGCCTTGGTTCTATTGGCCTGAAACGCCGCGGCTGATCGGCGAGATGAACGGAGTGCTCCAGTTGCCGCCGACGAAGAACAACGACTGCTTTGAGGGCTGCGGCGCCTGCACCGCTGTCTGACCGGCGGTAGCCGGTTGTTGGGCCGGCTGTTGCTGCGCAGGTTGTCCGTTCGGGATGATGCCGCCCGAGAGCGCCAGCCCGCGCCCGGTATAGGAGGCGATGCCCGAAAGCCAGATCTTGTACTTCTGTGCATTGACCTCGGCCTTGTCCAGCCGCGCCACACCTTTCGAGATGCTCGCCTTGATCTCGGCGCCGTCGATGGGCAGCGAGCCGTCGGCGACGTCGTCGAGGGCGAAGAATCCGCCCTGTTCGTTGCGCTTGAGAAAGGCAGGCAGGTTGAGGCCGTTGAGCGAGCCCGGCCCGAACGTCGCCGAGAAAGACCCGTCGGCGTTCTCGAAGATCGAGTCCCAGGCCTTGCCCGGCCCCTTCAGAATGACCGAGACGGTTCCGGTTCCGGCCGGCACCAGCCGCGTCATCCCCGCCGCGGTGGCGAAGGCGCCGGTGTCGACGTCCGATGCCAAAAGCCGCAACTCGACCTGAGTGCCGTCCGGCTTGCGGTCGAAGCGCAGGCTGCTCTGGATATTGCCGTTGAAGGCCGACGCGTCGGAGATGTCGAAGACGGCAAGCCCGTTCTTGACCTGCGCGGTCGCGGCGACATCGGCAAGCTGGATCGGGCCGGCGGTGGCGTGCGCCGCCGACAGCCTGAGATCGAGGTTGATCTTGTCGGCGAAACCGGTGTCGAACTCGCCGGGGCCTGCCTGGCCGGCCGGAGCGATCGGCGTGAAAGCGGAAAGGACCGATCGAAGATCGAGCGCATCGAACGCAAGCGTGCCGGAAACAACGGGAAGGGGCTCGCTGAACGAAAAGTCCAGCGCTCCCATGCCGGGGTTGTTGTCCAGCGCCACCGTCGTGTTCTCGAACTTCGCGCGCCCCGCCGAGGCCGCCACCTTGCTCGCGACCGAGACAGAGCCGATCGCAGCACCAGGCGCCATGCCGGCCTGCGACCATTCAAGCAGGCGTCGCAGCGAAGGGGCGGTGAATCTCGCTTGGCCGTCCAGATAGCCGTTCTCCGACATCGAGGCGACGCCGTCGAAAGAAAGTGTGGCGGGCGCCGCCTTGAAGGCGAGCGTGACGGGGGCGACCCCTCCGGCAAACAGCACCAGCGGCTTCGCCGAGGAAAAATCGATCTGGACGCTTTCGCCGCGCCATATGCCGGTCGCCGTGAGCGCGGCGTCGCTGTTCATCGCCGCCCAGTTCACCTGGCCGCTGAGGCTGCTCAGGATCTCGGTATCCTTGCCGCCAACCGAGGTCACGACGCGGCCGTCGCGGAACTCGACGATGCCGAACGGATCGGAAGGGAGTCTGCCGAGGTCGGGCTTCTGCGGGTTCGCGGTGACCACGCCGCGCGCAGTGTCGATCGAGCGGGTGATGCGGCCGCCGGTCGGCAGCGGCGGCAGATAGAGGCCGCTCGCCTTGCGCTCCACCCTGATCGTCGGCCGCACCAGCCTTGCCGTCGAGAATTGGACGTCGCCCTGCACGGCGGCCATGGCCGAGAGATCGACTTCGACGCGCTCGGCTTCGATCACCGGCGGCGCGTCGGTTTCCGTCCATTGCGACAGCGTCACATCGCTGAGGATGGCCCGGAACTTAGGCCACACCTCGATGCGCGGCGAACCGTCGATCGTCACGCGAAAGCCGCTCCAGGCGCTCAATTCCCAAGCGATGCGGTCGCGTACGATGCGCGTCGAGGCAATCAGCGGCAAGGCGGCGACGGCGAGCGCGATGACCAGCACCGCAACGCCGATTACCCATACCCCGCGCCGGATCAAAGATGATCTCATCTCGCCCCGTGAGTTTCCATTGCCGACAAATCGCCCGACGGGTGTAGCCGAGCGCCGACGCTTTTCAAGTCTTTATGGCCCTCCGATGGCGTTTGCGCCGTGTCCTTGCCGGCCATTTCAACAAAATCTTGCTCTGCTGCGCTGCGGTATGCATAAGCGATAAACCCGTCCGGTCCGCCAACGCCACGCCGGTTTTGGGACAACGACGCAGGCGACATCAGGCTTAATTGCCGCAATCGCGACGCGCTTTGGGAGGAACGATATGGCTGCCGACACCCCCTTGTGGACGCCGACGCAGGACCGGATCGCCTCCGCGCCCATGACCGCCTTCATGAAAGCTGCGGTTGCGAAGTCTGGCCAGGCTTTCTCCAACTATGCCGAGCTCCACCGCTGGTCGATCGACGACCGCGAGGCATTCTGGGACCTCGTCTGGGACTTTTGCGGACTTGTCGGCGACAAGGGCGAGCGGGCTCTGGTCGATGGCGAGAAGATGCCTGGCGCCGCCTTCTTTCCCGACGCGAAACTCAATTTCGCCGAGAACCTTCTGAAAAAAACCGGCGGCAGCCTCGCTATCGTGTTCCGGGGCGAGGACAAGGTCGAGCGCCGGCTGTCCTGGAACGAGCTCCATGCGCTCACTTCGCGCCTGCAGCAGCTCTTCCTGTCGATCGGCGTCAGAGAGGGCGATCGCATCGCCGCCATGATGCCGAACATGCCGGAGACGGTCGCTGCCATGCTGGCTGCCGCCTCGATCGGCGCGGTCTGGTCTTCCTGCTCACCTGATTTCGGCGAACAGGGCGTGCTCGACCGTTTCGGCCAGATCGAGCCGGTCGTCTTCATCGCGCCTGACGGCTATTGGTACAACGGCAAAGCCATCGAGGTCGCCGACAAGATCCGCGCGGTGGCCGAGAAGCTCGCGACCGTGCGCAAGGTGCTGATCGTCGACTATCTCGGCACGTCGGCCGATGTCGCCGCCACCATCGACAAGGCCGAGGCGCTGGAAGGAGCGCTCTCGCCCTTTGCCGCCAGGCCGCTCGCCTTCGAGCGGCTGCCTTTTTCGCACCCGCTCTACATTCTGTTCTCCTCCGGCACGACCGGAATCCCGAAATGCATCGTGCACTCGGCCGGCGGCACGCTGATCCAGCACGTCAAGGAGCAGCGGCTGCATGCCGGCCTGCTGGACGGCGACCGCTTTTTCTACTTCACCACCTGCGGCTGGATGATGTGGAACTGGCTGGTCTCGGGCCTCGCCTCGGGGGCGACGTTGCTGCTCTATGACGGTTCGCCCTTCTACCCCGACGGCAATGCGCTGTTCGATTTCGCCGATGCCGAGAAGATGACCTATTTCGGCACTTCGGCGAAATTCATCGATTCCGTACGCAAGGCAGGGCTGAAGCCGATCGACAGCCACGACCTTGCAAGCGTGCGGACCATCTCTTCCACAGGCTCGCCGCTGTCGCCGGAGGATTTCCGCTTCGTCTATGACGGCATCAAGAAGGACGTGCATCTCGCCTCGATATCCGGCGGTACCGACATCGTTTCCTGCTTCGTGCTGGGTGTCCCGACCGAGCCGGTCTGGACCGGCGAGATCCAGGGGCCGGGCCTCGGCCTGGCAGTGGACGTGTGGGACGACGACGGCAAGCCGGTCCGGCAGGAGAAAGGCGAACTCGTCTGCACCAAGGCATTCCCGTCGATGCCGATCGGCTTCTGGAACGATCCGGAAGGCAAGAAGTACCGCGCGGCCTATTTCGAGCGCTTCGACAACATCTGGTGCCATGGCGACTTCGCCGAATGGACGGCGCATGGCGGCATGATCATCCATGGCCGCTCCGACGCCACGCTCAATCCAGGCGGGGTGAGGATAGGCACGGCCGAGATCTACAACCAGGTCGAACAGATGCCGGAAATCCTGGAGGCGCTCTGCATCGGCCAGGATTTCGACAACGACGTGCGCGTCGTGCTGTTCGTGCGGCTGGCCGCCGGCGTGAGCCTCGACGAGGATTTGCAAAAGCGCATCCGCGCCAGAATCCGCTCGGGCGCCAGCCCCCGCCATGTGCCGGCGAAGATCGTTGCCGTCACCGACATCCCGCGCACCAAGTCGGGCAAGATCACCGAGCTTGCCGTGCGCGACGTGGTGCATGGTCGCGCCATCAAGAACAAGGAAGCGCTCGCCAATCCGGAGGCGCTGGAGCTGTTCAGGAACCTGCCGCAGCTTGCTGATTAGGCCTCCCCGGCATGGTTAAGAAATAGTGTTGGTCCAATTTACCTAGATTTCACGAGTGGTACACATTCGTAAATTTTTTTGGCTCCCGGTAAGGACTTGTTAAGGGACGGCGCCGATAGTCGCGTGTAACTTGAGGGAGAAATCCCGTTCCTCGTCCCCTGAGGTTCAGCTCAAGCCCCGTTTTGTGACAGCATCCCATTTTCCAAGGCGTCCTCCAGGACGCCTTTTTCTTTGGCCGAAGCTCGGTCTTGCGGATCGTTATTCGGCCAGCACGCGCGTCGATGGGAAGACGACCTCGACCAGCGTGCCTTCGCCAGGTGTCGATGTGATAGTGAAGCGGGCACGGTTGGCCTCCACCATCGCCTTGGTCAGAGGCAGCCCGAGGCCAGTGCCGTCGCCGCGGCCGCGTTTGAGCGCATTGATCTGCTTGAACGGCTTCAGTGCCTGCTCGATCTCGGCCGGCGTCATGCCGATGCCGGTATCGCGCACGCGCATGACGACGTCGCCGGAGGTCTCGTAGGCGGTGGACACAATCACCTGGCCGCCGGCCTGGGTATAGCGGATGGCGTTGGAAAGTATGTTCAGCGCAATCTGGCGCACACTCCTCAAATCCGCCACCACTTCCGGCAGCCGCGAGGCGAAGCTCGAGCGGATGATGACGCGCTCGCGGTTGGCCTGCGGCTGCATCATCGCCACCGTTTCGGCCAGCGTGTCGTTGAGCGACACCGCCTCATAGGCCATCTCCTGCTGGCCGGCCTCGATTTTGGAGATGTCGAGCAGGTCGTTGACGAGGTCGAGCACATGGTTGCCCGAACGGTTGATGTCACGCAGATAGTCGCGGTAGCGGTCGTTGGCGACCGGGCCGAACTTCTCGTCCACCATCAGTTCGGAAAAGCCGATGATCGCGTTGAGCGGCGTGCGGATCTCATGGCTGATGCGGGCCAGGAAATCCGTCTTCTGCGAGGAGGCACGCTCGGCCACGGCGCGCGCCTGGGTGAGGTCTTCCTCGGCCCGCTTCCACTGCGTGATGTCGCGCACGACGGCGCAGAAGCCGCTGTCGTTGGGCAGCCTGCCGATGGTCATGAACAGCGGGATGAAGCGCCCCTGCGCCTCGCGGCCGATCACCTCGCGCCCGTCGTTCAGCAAGCTCGCCACGCCAGGTTCGGAAAGGCCGACGAGATAGTCGCGCGCCGCGCGCTGGCTCTCGATGGCGAACAGCGAGGCAAAGGGCTTGCCGGCGATCTCGTCGCTGTCGAAGCCGAACAGGGCTTCAGCCGGGCGGCTGATCGAGCGGATGTTGCCGTCGCGGCCGATCAGCACCACGCCGTCGGTGGCGGTGTCGATGATGGTGCGCATTTCGGCGATTCGCGACTTCAGTTCGGACACGTCCGGCTGCTGGTTCGGCTCGTCATTGGCCGCGCTGAGATGGGAGGAGGGCGCCTCGTCCTCGCCCGAGCGACGAACCACCAGCATCAGCGCCTTGCCGCCGCGCCACGGCACCGAGCGCAGGAGCGCATCGATCGGGAATTCCTGGCCCTGGCGGGTTGTGAGCTTCAGCGAACGGTCGCTTTCGTCGGTCTCGCCATCATCGGCGTAATGGTCGGCGAACAGCGCGCCGAGCCCGCCAGCACCGGCAAGGTCTTCCAGCGCGTCGTAGCCGGTGATCTCGAGAAACGCCTCATTGGCATAGTGCAGCACGTCGCCGGAATGGATGAGCAGCGGCACAGGCAGCCTGGCGAGGATGGACGTGTCGGGAGCCCTTCCGTCTTCCCCGGTTGAGAAAGCCGAGGGCACGAAGCCCTCGAGCTTGAGCGGCGGCACCGTGAGGCGCGGCCTTTCCGGCCGCGCTTTTGCTTCGCCAGGCTGTTCAGGCGCAGGCAGGGCGCCGTCCCGGTCGGAACCGGCCCAGTCCTCGCTGTCTTCCGCGTCGCGAAAATCGTCGGCGGTCATACCGTCGTCGTCGCCAGCGCCTGCCTCTGGGGCAGGGGCTTCGGCTGCCGGCCGCTCGGCCGTCGATTCGGCTGCCCTGTCCGCCGCTGCGGTTTGGCGGGTGTCGGAACCCGCCGCTTCCTGCGCTTCATCGGCGGCTTTCTCGCGCCCGGCATAGTTGAGCAACGAGCCGGAGACAGCGAGGCCGTCGAGCCGAGCCAGATCCTTTTGATCTTCCGCCTCGGTCTCCGCTTCGGCCGTATCAATGGCCTCGTTGCCTTCCGGCATGGCCGGCTCAGGCGAGGTGGCGTCAGTCGCGTTCAGATCGGAGTGGTCGGTCTTCCTCTCACCGGCCAACGGTTGTTCGGCCGTGGGAGCAGCCTTGTCGGCGGTTGCAGCCGCATCTGATTGCTTTTGAGCACCCGCGGTTGCGCCGCTTGGCGGCTCGGCCGGTCCCGAACTGTCCTTCCGCAGCCGCTCGCCGATCTCGCGAAAGGCGCTGCGCTCGAGGATCGACAGCCCTTTCTCACTCGCCGGCCTGTCATTTCCCGGCTGCTTGTCGTTGGCCGGCTGCCTGTGCTCGGCCAGCCGGATCACCTTGTCGGCATAGCGGCGCTCCGGCTTGGGCACGATGGTCAGCGCCGGCACTTCGCCCAGGAACGGGTCGGCAGGTTTCGCCGGCTCGGCCGCGGGTTGCCCGGCGGCAGGTTCGGGTTCTGTCGGAGCGGCGCCATTGGGCACCAGCGCAATGCCGAGCGCTTCCGGGTCGACAACGGCGTCGGCGCTGCGCGCGACGCCGAAGCCGCGGAAGCCTTCGAAGGCGCGGCTGCGGCCATAGACCGGCAGCGCCGCAAGATCGACGGGGATCTTCAGGTCCGTCCCCGCCACCGGCCACAGCACCGAGCGTCCCGACCAGGTATCGCGCCGCTCGAGCAGAGTGGCGATCTCGCCCGATGCGTCGAGGCCGAAAGTCGTCGCGACATCCCTGAAGCGGCGACCGATCACATCGGCGGCGGGTTTGCCGACGATATCGGCGAATTCCGGCGACAGCGCGCTGAACTTGCCTTCGGCGTCGGTCCGCCAGACGAAACGCAGCGGCGGCGCCGAACGGTCGATTTTGCGCGCCGCGCTCGGCTCGGCCGCCGCCGTTCCGGCGGTGTGCTGCCGGCTTCCGGCCGCGACCTCCGCCGGTCCGATCTGTGGCGGCCTCTCCGGCCCCTTCACGTCGTCGCCGCCGGCATTGAAATACCAATGGTCATGCTGCGCCGGGCCGGCACCGCCTGCCAGCGCAGCATCCGGCGCGTGGTCGGCCGTGGCCGCGGTCCCTTGCGTTGGCTGGGCGTCATCCGTGGCCGCTGCCGGGACCGCGTCTGCCTTTTCGCCCTTTGCCGCGGCCGGAGACTGGGTATTGTTCTCTCGGCTCGGCTCGGCGATGACTGTGGTGTTTTTGTCTTCGGAGACGGTGGGCGCGCCTTCCGGCGCTGCCGACTTACCGGCGTCGGGCTGGTCGTTCCGCTCGCCGTCGAGCTGGTCTTCGTCGATCACCACCAGGAGATGGCGCGCGTCGGTCAAGCGCGCAAGCCCGGCCGGGTACGAGGTGCTTGCGCCGGGAACAAGCCGCTTGACGATGCGGTCTCCAGCACTTGCCACGTCCGCGACCAGGGCAGCGAGCGTCTCCGGCCTGATGCCGAGCGCGGCAAATCCCTCCGAAGCCGCCTCGACATGGCCTTGGGCGTCGACGAAGGCGATGAAATGTCCGGCCTCGGTGAAGCCGCCAATGGCGCGGCTGGCTATTTCGGCGGCGCCGCGCGAGCCGGTCTGCGCCGCGGGCATCGCCAGCATGATCGCCTTTTCGCCGTCCGGCATCGTTACCGCGCTGGCGAGCAAGCCGACGGCGCGGCTGACCATGCCGGTCGCCAGCCGCACGGTGACGGCGCGGTCGCTGCCGATATCCGGAAAGCCGCTGGTCGCCATGATCTGCCGCCTGGCAATTAGCGGCAGCCGCGCGGAAGCGCCGATGATTGCTTCGATTTCCGGATAGCCGAATACCGCGGCACCTGGCCCGTTGGCCCAGATCACCTGCTCGAGATCGGCCGACAGTATGGCAAGCGCGTCGCCGGCGGCGAAGCGCTGGCGCACCGCGTCGAGCACGGCGACGTCGAGGAAGGAGTAGTTTTCAGGCGGCATGCGCTGGCAGACCTTCCAGGTGGGCTTTTTGAGTTAACGCTTTGTTAATAAAAGCGTACGGGACCAAGGTCCACAAGCCATGCCGTGTATCGGCCGAAATCTCTGGGCTCTTGGTTAATGGCGGGGCGATTTTTTATGGTGCAGTGCAACAAAGATATTGCAATGCACAAAACTTGCCTTTATATTGCCATCATACATGAACGAGACGGCTTTCCGTCAAAGCCGCTGCCCTTGAAAGGTTGGAAAATGTCCAAGACTGCCAAGACCGAGACCATCGAGAACGTTGAATTCCCGAGCTTTGACGCTTCCAAAGCCACCGACCAGATCCGCGCCTTCGCCGAGAAGGGCGTCGAGCAGTCGAAAGAGGCCTACACCAAACTGAAGAACGGCGCCGAGGAGACCCAGAAGGTTCTGGAGTCGACCTACGAGACCGCCAAGACCGTTTCCGGCGATGTCTCGCTGAAGACCATTGCCATCCTTCGCGCCAATGCCGAGGCCAGCTTCTCGCACCTTGAAGCCCTGGTCGGCGCCAAGACGCTGTCGGAAGTCGTCGAGCTGCAGACTGCCTTCCTGCGCAAGCGCGCTGAGATGGCCGTCGAGCAGGCCAAGGACTTTCAGGCCGTCGCCTCCAAGGCTGTCGAGGACGTCTCGAAGCCGGTGAAGACCGCTTTCGAGAAGGCGTTCAAGGACATCAAGGCGGCCTGATTTCAGGCGCAACTCAACGATGCATCAAAACGTCGCATTTCGTCAGACAAATAGATGTGCGATGAATTGATGAGATGAATACCCGGAGTGTGAAACCTCCTCCCTTTGCTCTCCGGGGTGACCAGCCAGCTCCTCCTCCCGCTGGCTCGTAACAGGAAAAGGCCGGCACCTCCTCCCGCCGGCCTTTTCTTTTGCCCAATCAGGACTGCGCGGGTTCGTTCATCGGATCTTTGCCTCATCAAAGGCCTTGAATTAGACTCCGATAATCCGTATTGGACGCATCGCCGACGACGGAGCGGACACGGGGAATGATTTTCTCCTCGGATTGCGCTCAGGCGGATGTGCCGTTGTAGCTCAGTTGGTTAGAGCACCAGATTGTGGATCTGGGGGTCGCTGGTTCGAGCCCAGCCAACGGTACCATCGATTTCCTGGCGGTCACGTCGCTTTTCCGGCCGCCGCGTCCCATTCCTCTAATGGGTGACGAAGCATCGCCGGGCGACGAAGGGCAGCTCAGGCTGAGCAGCCCGCGCACCTCGCAGAAGGCCAGGCGCAGCTCATAGCCGGTCTGATGGCCGACGGCCTCGTTCTGCGCCATCGTGAAAAGACCTGCACGACACTGACTGCAAGCAGTGTCAGGGCCGTGTTCCGAAGCGCCTGTTCGGCAGCCGTCCCGCCGCCCGCAACCATAACGCCCTGCGCCTGGTCGATGGCGCGCCGCAACGAATGTGGAATGAGAAGCTGCAGCGTCGCGGCAACGAAAGTCGAGGCGATGGTCATCGCCACCTGCCAAGTATGGCGCAGCGTCATGCCCAGATGCGCAGCAGGGGTGCCGAGACCTTTCCCCGAAGGCTGGCCGCCACCTGCCTGACGCGGCGGAAAGAAGCAGGCACGACGATCAGAGTCGACATTGTATGGGGATATCACTATATAGCGGCGGCTTTCGGTTTCTCGCACCTTGGCTGCGCCTGCGAGATCGCCGTAAATGCGTGGTGTTGTGACGGAAATCGGTCTGAAAAACCGGAAGAAAGCAAGTAAAAACAACAGAGCGGATCTTTGACGGTCCTGGCCAAAGCATCATCCTCAACAATCTGAACGTGTCCCTCGAACCTTTCCAGTCCTTCGGCTCCGCGGACCCTGAGCAAGACATCTTGTCCCATGGGCAAGGCATCTTGTCCCATTGGCAAGACGTCTTGCCGGCAGAGGCCGACTCGGCTCGAATGGGCCTGCGTCCCGTGGCGGGACGCGAGCGTTCATGACTACCAACCGGCATTGCCGCTAGGGAAAAGCAGTATGAGTGAACATGCGATCGAGTTCTTGCGCGGATGGATTGGCGAAAAGGTCCAATGCCAGCATTCGCCGGTGAAGATCGACGAGCAGGCCGAAACTCTCGCCAAGGAGTGCTGCGCCAAGGCCGCCGAGGAAGGCATCCTTCTGGAAGACATCCAGGAAGAGGTCGGCGACATCCAGGAACTGATCGCTTCGCGCCTTGAGGAAGTCGCCGAGGAGAGCGAGCAACAGACGACGTCGGACAAGCCGTCCGAATAAGATACCGCGAGGGCGGTTTGTCTGACCTCAGCCGGGCGACCGGCTTAGCTGAAATTGTCCTTCAGCCACACCTTTGGCAGCGCCGGCACGAAGTTGCCGTCGCGCCCGGTCATATCCTCGTTGGCGACGAGCGCGTTGAGGATCGCCTCCTCCACCCCTTGCACCACAGCGTCGAAGAACGGGTCGATATCGACATCCGGAATGAACTCCGCGCGGGCGACGCGGCCTGAAGCCGCCAGCGCGGCCTCGGGATTGGCGGTCGAAAAGGCAAGAAAGATATCGCCCGAGCTGTGGTAGCCGTAGCCGCCGGCCAGGGCGATGCCGAGCGGCACGCGCCTGGCGAGGCGCTTCATCTGGTGCGGCAGGAATGGCGCATCCGTAGCGACGACGGCGATGATCGAGCCCTTTTCGGCGCGCGGCGTGGCTTCGCCGATCGCCGGTTCGGTGAGTTCCGGCCCGACGTTCCGGCCGCGAATGGTGAAGTTGCGCCGCTTGCCGAAATTCGCCTGCACGAACACGCCGAGCGTGTAGCTTCTGTCTTGCCATTCGACGATGCGCGAGGCGGTGCCTGACCCGGCCTTGAAGCCGAACGAGATCATGCCGGTGCCGCCGCCGACGCTTCCTTCCTCGATCGCGCCGTCCGTCGCGCCGTCGAGCGCCGAGGCGACATGCTCGAAGCTCACATGGTGGCCGTTGATGTCGTTGAGGAAGCCGTCATAGGTCTCCGCCGCCACCGGCAGGCCCCAGGCGCTGTCGAGCGCCGCCGGCAGCACCCGGCTCATCCAACGCAGCGTTCCGTCGCGCGTAAGGCCGCAGGAATGGGTGTTGGTGATGGTAACCGGCAGGTTGAAGGCGCCGGTCTCCTCGATGATATGCGTGCCGGTCAGCTCGCCATTGCCGTTCTGGCTGAACACGCCGGCAAACACCGGCGTCGCCAGTTCGCCGACAGGTCTCGGCAGGATCGCAGTCACGCCGGTGCGCGCCGGTCCTATCCCGACTTGCAGCGGGCCCCCGCCAGCAATCAGCGTCGTATAGCCGACCGCGACGCCCGGCACGTCGGTGATGGCGTTGAAGCGGCCGGGCGTGCCGTCCAGTGCGATGTTGAACGAGCGCAGGCGCGGCTTGCCCGACGGCGTGCGCAGATGCGGGTCGCTCCTGCTCATTTCAGAACAACGAGCCCTGGTTGCCCGGCTCCTTGGCCTTGCCCGAGGGCTTGGCGGCCAACTTCGGCCGCGCGCCGCCGCTGGTGGCGATGGCCTCTGCATTGCCGTCGGCGAACTCCAGCTGCAGCGCCGCACCCGGCGCCAGCTCCGCGACGCGCTTGACGACGGTCCCATCGGCGTCCTTGACCAGCGCGAAGCCGCGCGCCAGCACGGCCTTGTGCGACAGCGTGGTGAGCAGCCGGTCGGCCTGGGTAAGAGCGGCACGCAGGCGGTCAAGCCGCCGCGCCATCGCCTGCTCTTGGCGGCGGGTCAGTCCGGCCAGCGTGTCGGCCTGCAGCTTCTGGCGCCTGACGACCGGCGCCGGCGACAGCCTTGCCGAGTTGCGCTGAAAGCGCGCCCGGCTTTGCCGCACGATTGCGAAGAACGCGGCCCGCGCGCGGGCGATGTCGCGGCCTGTCAGCCTGCGCGTCTCATTGAGGCGGCGCGACAAGGTGGCCGGCGTCAGCCGCTGCCGTTCCAGCCTTGCGCGCTTGCGTTCGATGCTCACCGTCAGCCCGCGGCCGAGCCGGCTCGTCGCTTCGTCGAAGCGCCTGCGCGGCAACGCCAGCAGCTGGTCGGGTGAGGGGAGCGCCCGCGCCGCGGCGCGCACCGCCTGGCGCTTGCGATCCAGGTGCCGCGAGGTGCAGGCACTAAGCCGCGCGCCGAGATTTGCCAGTGTCGCTTCGAGCTCCGCCTTGACCGGCACTGCCATCTCGGCGGCGCCCGTCGGCGTCGGCGCCCGCATGTCGGCGACGAAGTCGACCAACGTCCAATCGGTCTCGTGTCCGACGGCCGAGATGATCGGGATGCGCGAGGCGGCGACGGCGCGCGCCAGCCCTTCGTCGTTGAAACCCCAAAGGTCCTCGAGGCTGCCGCCGCCGCGCGCCACGATCAGGAGATCGGGCTGGCGGATTGCGCCGTCCCAGGTCAGTGCGTTGAAGCCGTTGACGGCTGCGGTCACTTCCTTTGCGGTCGTGTCGCCCTGGACCCGGACCGGCCACACCAGCACAGTGAGCGGAAAACGGTCCTTGATGCGATGGATGATGTCGCGGATCACCGAGCCCGTGGGCGAGGTGATGACGCCGATGACGCGCGGCATGAATGGCAGCCGCCGCTTGCGGCCGGCATCGAACAGGCCTTCGGCCTGCAGCCGCCGCTTGCGCTCTTCCAGCAGCGCCATCAGCGCGCCGGCGCCGGCCGGCTCCAGATTGTCGATGACGATCTGGTAGTTGGATTTTCCGGGATAGGTCGTCAGCCTGCCGCTGGCGATCACTTCCATCCCTTCCTCGGGGCGGAATTTCAGCCGCGCCATCGTGGTCTTCCAGACCACGGCCTCGATCCGCGCACGGTCGTCCTTCAACGCGAAATAGGCGTGTCCGGAGGAATGCGGGCCGCGGTAGCCGGAAATCTCGCCGCGCACCCGCACATTGCCGAAAGCATCCTCGACCGTGCGCTTCAACGCGCCGGAAATCTCGCTCACCGTATATTCGGTGGCATTGCTGCGTGATTCGGTTGCTGCTTCGCTCATGCTCTGATTGGGGAACGCTTATCGGGCGGCGTCAAGGCAGAGCTGAAATCTCGCTAATATTATAACGCGATCTTAAGCCCGATTTGCTTTGACTGGCGGTAGCAAGAGCCAGCCGGAAACACATGAGCGCAACCGCCAACACCAGACCTTTGACGCATCAGGTGACGCTGACCGTGCTGACGTTGGCCGTCTTCGCGCTGGCCATGGTCGTCGGCTTCGGCATCTACGCGGCGGCTCAGGCTGACAACGCCTCGCTCGAACGGCAGAAGATATTCATCGACGAGGGTTTGAAGGACCAGATTGCGTCTGTTCAGCGTGAGCAGGAAAGCGTTGCGGTCTGGGATGACGCGGTCGCCAATGTCAGGGCCGGCAATTGGACCTGGATCGAGGAGAACCTCAGCGTCTGGATGTATACCTATTACGGTCACAACCGGGTCTACATTCTCGATGCCGCCAATCGTCCGGTCCATGCCATGCAGGAAGGTAAGGTGGTCGATGCGTCCGCCTATGGCGATGACAAGCCTGCCTTGCAGCCATCCATCGAGAAGCTGCGCCGCATGCTGGCTGAGCCACAGAAGGCGGACGCTTCCGGCCAGCCGGCCAAGATGGTCGCGGAGGACCTTGTGTCGCTCCAGGGAAAACCGGCGATCCTGAGCGTCATGGCGCTGGTGCCGAGTACGGACCGGGTCACGCAGGCGCCCGGAACCGAATATCTGCACGTTTCGGTGGAGTTCATCAACGACGCGGTCATCGGCAAGATCGCCAAAAAATATCTGCTCGACGGCGCGCGTCTCGTGCCGCTGTCGCAATCGGTCGGAGCCGCTGCGGTGCCTCTGGTCGATTCCCGCGGTATCATCCTCGGTTATGTCGGCTGGGACCAGGAACGGCCAGGTCTCACGCTGGTGCGCAAGATGGCCCCGGCGCTGGCCTTGGCGCTGCTTGTCGCGGCCGGCGTTCTGGCGTTTCTGCTGCGCAGGCTCCGCCGCGCCTCGTCCGCACTGCAGACAAGCCAGGACGAGGCGCAATTTCTCGCTTTCCACGACACGCTCACCGGCCTGCCCAACCGGGCTTTGTTCGAGGACCGCTTGCGGCGGGCCCTGCTCAGGACCAGCCAGGATATGGCGGTTCATGAGATGGGAAGGGTGGCGCTGCTTTATCTCGATCTCGACCGCTTCAAGCACATCAATGACACGCTCGGCCATCCGGCAGGCGATGAGCTTGTGCGTCAGACAGCGGCCAGGCTCCAGCACACCGTTCGCGAGGTGGATACCGTGGCGCGGCTGGGCGGCGACGAGTTCGCGCTGATCCTCGTCGACATCCGCGATATCCGTGCCGCCGAGGATATCGCCGAGCGGCTGCTGCAGAAGTTGCAGGAGCCGTTCAAGCTCATGGAAGATCAGGTCTTCGTCAGCGCCTCGATCGGCATCGCGCTATCGGACGGCGGCGAAACGGATGCCGACGATCTGCTGCGCAAGGCCGACATCGCGCTTTACGAAGCCAAGAAGAACGGCCGGGGCCGGCACCAGGTCTTCGCCGGCGACATGGACGATCTGCTCTTGCGCAAGCGCACAGTCGAGACCGAGCTTCGCAAGGCTCTCGACGGCGGCTCCGGCATCAGGCTCGCCTACCAGCCGGTGTTCGCGGCGAACGGCAAGACGATCCTCGGCGCGGAGGCGCTGATCCGCTGGGGGCATGACGTGCATGGCGCATTGCCGGCGGCGCAATTCATTGCCATCGCCGAGGAGCGCGGCATGATCGGCCAACTCGGCGCGTGGGTGCTGCAGGAGGCCTGCCGTTTCGCCGTGCGAACCGACCTGCCGTGGCTCGCCGTAAACGTATCACCGCTGCAGTTGCGCGACGCCGGCTTTCCCGAACAGGTCGCGTCGATCCTTGCCGACACCGGGCTGGCGCCGCAGCGCCTGCAGTTCGAGATCACCGAAAGCGTGCTTCTGGACAACAGCGATGCTTCGAGGGCGGCTCTGACCACCTTGCGGCAGTTGGGCGTCGGCATCGTTCTGGACGATTTCGGGACCGGCTATTCATCGCTCAGCTACTTGCGTCGCCACGCCATCGATAAGCTCAAGATAGACCGCTCCTTCGTGCGGCTTCTCGATGGCGACGGCAACTCGGCCGCGATCGTCAAGGCCCTGATCGATCTTGCCATGGCGCTCGGGGTCGACGTCACCGCCGAGGGCGTGGAGACCGAGGCGCAGAAGATGCTGCTGGTCGCAATGGGCTGCCGGCAACTCCAGGGCTATTTCTTGTCGCCGCCGCTTGAGCCGGTCCAACTGCTCGGCCTTTCTGGCCTAGCTTCGCCGGACGAGATTCAGCCCGCCGCCGCTCGCGCCTGAACCCCTACCATCCAGGCAGGATCTGGTTTGCCTTGGTCCGCTTCATCTTGGCGAAGGCGAGTGCCGCGAAGTCGAAGCTTCCCGTCTCTTCGCTGACCGGCACGGAAATATTGTCCAGGCTTTCCGCGATATGGCGGGCCAGAGCATCGACGATCTCCGGCTGCGAGGTCTGGCCGCGCATGATGCCGATGCGGCAATCCGGCAGCGCGTCGAACCCGTCGGCCTCGCCGAGCACGCGCATGCCGGGCCTGAGCGCGCATTCCGGCAGCACCGAGATGGCGAGGCCGGAAAGCACGGCGGCGGTGATCACGGTCGCCGAGAAGCTGGAGAAGAGCACGCGGTATTCGCGGTTCTGCCGGTCGAGCACGTCGACCGCCGCGCGCCGCCAGATGCAGTTCGGCCGGCCGAACGCCATCGGCAGGATTTCCTGCTCATGCGTGGCGTGGTTGGCCGAGGTGACCCATAGAAGCGGCTCGCGGCGCACCACCTCCGACTGCCCGCGCGTGTCGTTATGCGTCACCAGCGCGAGATCGAGATTGCCGCGCTTGATGTGCTCGACCAGCCCCGGCGTCGGCTCGCAGATGACGGTAAGCTCCACACGCGGGTTGGAGCGCGAGAAGCGCGCCATGATCTCGGGCAGGAAGCGGTCCGCATAGTCATCCGGCGTGCCGATGCGGATCGTGCCTTCGAGCCGCTGGTCGTCGAAGGCCGCCAAAGTCTCGCGGTTGAGGTAGATCAGCCGCCTTGCATAGGAAAGCAGCCTCTCGCCTTCCTCAGTCAGCTTGTTGGTGCGACCATCCTTTTCGAACAGCGGCTTGCCGATCCGCTCCTCCAGCCGGCGCATCTGCATCGACACCGCAGACTGTGTCCGGTGCACCTCCTCGGCAGCCCGCGTGAAGCTGCCGGTGTCGGCAATCGAGATGAAGGTCTGCAACTGATCGAGATCGAGCGGCGCTTTCATCGGTCCAATCCATCATTCGTGTTGATGATAAAGATTAGAAACATTCGTTGGATTAATCAATCGCGGCGTGGCAAATTGCCATTGTCCACATGAAGGCACAGCATGTCGCCCAAAAGTGGCCTCCCGGTGTTGGGGGCAACGACATGCGTCACGTTAACTGTATCGAGACCGCAACGGCGCTCCTCCCAGGCGCCGATTGCATGGTTTCGTCCGCTCGACTCCGAAGGAGAGACTGACATGACCACGATCGAATTCGCCTCCGAGACCCCGCGCATCACCACGCGTCCGGCCGTTGCGACCCGCGTGCTCAATGCGGTCGCCGATGCCTTTCGCGCGTGGAAAAACCGCCGCGCCTTTTATCGCCTTGGCGAGATGTCGGATGCCGAGCTTGCGGATATCGGCCTGACCCGCGCCGACCTCCACGTCGCCGTCAGCGTGCCTTTCGGCCGCGATCCGACGGTGAAGCTGCGCGCAATCGCAGAAGAGCGCGCCGATATGATCGAGGATCTTGCCCGCAAGGTCGCCTGAGCGGCGTCGCCGGCTGCGTTTGCCCTCGCGCTGAACCTTTCGAGGGCTCGGCGCGACCAAGTTTCATGCAGGCTCGCACACTCCCTGCCGGTTCCCCGCCGGCCTGCCTGCACATTGCCCGGTTCCCCTCCAGGACCGGGCATTTTTCTTTTGAGTTGAGCGCCCTACCGTCGGTCCATCCCGCGCTTGAACTGGTCGAAGATCGTCTCCATGCCCTTCTGATATTCCTCGCGCTGCTGCGCGCCGCTCTCGAACATCCTGCCGAAGATGTCGTCGAATGGATTTCTCGGCCGGCCGCTCGGATTGGTTTGCGGCTGCGGCTGGGATTGCTGCGGCGCCTGCTGTCCGTCTGGCGTGCCGAAACCGCCGCCTTGCCGCAGCATTTCCTCGAACATCTTGCCCAGCGGATTGTCGCCGTAAGGGTTCGGCGCCTGCTGCGGTTGGCTTTGCGGCTGTTGGGCGCCGCCGCCGAACATGTCTTGCAGCACCTTGCCGAGCGGATTGTCGCCATAGGGATTTGGCGCCGGCTGCGGGGCCTGCGCGCCGCCTCCCGCCTGCCGCATCATCTCCTTGATGATCTCGCCGAAAGGATTGCCGCCGCCACCGAAGCCGCCGGCGGCCTGCATCTGGCTGTTGGTCTGCTTGAACAATCCGCCCATCATCATCGACGCCATCGCCGGCAGCATCTGCTGCAGCACCTGCTGGCTAAGGCCGGTCGCCTGCGCGGCCTGGGCCGCGACAGCGCGTGACAGGTCCTTCGAGCCGAACAGATGGCCGAGAATGCCGTTGCCGTCATCGATGCCTTGCGGCGTGAAGGCCCGGGTCGCGTCCTCGAAATACTTGGCGTGCTGGCCGCTCGCCATCGCCGTCATGAAAGCGCCCATTCCATAGGGATCGGCGGTGTTGCGCTGAAGCCCCTGTGAGAAGGCCGGCAGCAGCGCCTGCACCGCGGCCTGCGCCTGCTGCATCGAAAGGCCAAACTGCTGGGCCAGCGCCTGCATGCCGGCGCCGTTCTGGGCTTGCAAAAAAATATCGAACAGGGAAGGCATGAGATCTCCTCCGCAATATCCTCACGGAGGAGCCTATTGCGTTTCCATCACCGATTGAAGCAGCTTTTGCCGAGCCACGGCTCAGGTGGCCGGCGAACGGTCAGTAGGCATATTCCATGAACACCGGCTCGATCGAGCCGCCCCAGCGCGTGTGATATGCCGAAAGCATCTCCTCGGCGCTGGTGGTGCCGCGCGCCACGACCTCGTCGAGCGTGTTGAGAAACGAGGTCTCGTCATAGCCGTCGCGGTTCTTCTTGGCGCGGTTCTTCAGACCCGTGCGGGCGATGGCCAGCACGTCGCGGGCAACCTCGCGCAAGGTGGCGTTGCGGAATGGCGCCGAAATCCCGTGCTCCGGCACGGCGTTGCGCATCGCCAGCGCTTCTTCGTAGGTCCAGCTCGAGGTCAGCGTCTCCGCGGCGTCGAGTGCCTGCTCGTCATAGAGCAGGCCGACCCAGAAAGCCGGCAGCGCGCAGATGCGCCGCCACGGTCCGCCGTCGGCGCCCCGCATCTCGAGGAAGCGCTTCAGCCGCACATCGGGGAAGAGGGTGGAGAGGTGGTTCGCCCAGTCGCCCATCGTCGGCAGGCCGTCGGGCACTTGCGTGCGCGCGGCACCCGCCATGAACTGGCGGAAGGTGTAGCGCGTCATGTCGTGATACTGCCCGTCGCGGATGACGAAATACATCGGCACGTCGAGCGCCCATTCGACATAGTCGGCAAACCCGAAATCCGGCGCGAAGCAGAATTCGAGCATGCCGGAGCGCTGGTTGTCGGTGTCGCGCCAAATGTCGCCGCGCCAGCTCTGCAGCCCGTTCGGCCGGCTCTCGGTGAAGGGCGAATTGGCGAACAGCGCCGTCGACAGCGGCTGCAGCTTCAGCGACACCTGCATCTTGCGGCGCATGTCAAATTCGCTTTCGAAGTCGAGATTCACCTGGATCGTGCAGGTGCGATACATCATGTCGAGGCCCTTGGAGCCGACCTTCGGCATGTAGCGAGTCATGATCTCGTAGCGCGACTTCGGCATTTTCGGCGTTTCGGCAAGCGACCATTTTGGGCTGCCGCCGAGGCCGAGGAAGCGGATGCCGAGCGGCTCGGCGATCTCGCGCACCTGCGCCAGATGCGCGTTGCCCTCGCGGCAGATCTGGTGGATCGTCTCCAGCGGCGCGCCGGAGAGCTCGAACTGCCCGCCCGGCTCCAGCGAGATCGCGCCCTGGCCGGTCGGCTCGACCAGGCCGATGATGCGGCCGGCATCCATGATCGGATCCCAGCCGAGCTTTTCCTGCATGCCTTCCAGGATGGCGCGGATGCCGCGCTCGCCGCCATAGGGCACCGGCGCGTTGCCATCGACATAGAAGGGAAACTTCTCGTGCTCGGTGCCGATCCGCCATTTGTCGCGCGGCTTGTTGCCCGCCGCCAGATAGCCGACGAGTTCGTCGATGCCTTCGATGGGCTGGATATCGGTTGTGTCGCGCGCCATAAGAAAGCCCTCCGCAGCCGTCAGCTAGCCGCCGGGCGCTAGATGGACGAAATGTCAGTAGCCGATCAAGCGAAAAATCCTGAGCCACGCCTCAACTGGATTTGATCACCAGTCGCCGATCGTCGCCTGCATCACCGCGAGCGCCGCGACCGCCGCCGTGTCGGCGCGCAGGATGCGCGGCCCGAGCGGAATGGCGCTGACGAAGGGCAGCGCCCGCAGCATCCTGCGCTCGTCATCGGAAAAGCCGCCCTCCGGCCCCACCAGCAGCGCGAGTTTCTTCTCGCTTACCTTCTGCAAGGCTGGCAGTGGATTGTTGGTCGAGGCATCCTCGTCGCAGAAGATCAGCCGCCGTTCCTTGTCCCAGCCGCCGAGCAGCCGCTCCAGCTTCTCTGCTTCGCACACCTTTGGCACCGCCAGGATGCCGCATTGCTCGGCCGCTTCGACGACATTGGCGCGCAGCCGATCGATGCCAGGCTTGGCCACTTGTGTGTGCTGGGTGATGACCGGTTGCAGGATGCCGGCGCCCATTTCGACCGCTTTCTGCACCAGATAGTCGAGCCGGCCCTGCTTTAGCGGGGCGAAGCAATAGACGAGATCGGGCAGCGGCGGCTGCGGCCGCTGCAGGGTAAGCACCTTGAGCCGCACGGCTTTCTTGGTCTTGGCGGCGATCGAAGCCGACCACTCGCCGTCGCGGCTGTTGAAGAGCAGGACCTTCGCGCCTTCGCCGAGCCGCATCACATGCGCGAGATAGTGGCTCTGCTGCTGTCCAGCATCGAATTCGAAGCCCGGTCCGAGATCGTCCGGCACGAACAGCCGCTGCATTTTGTAGTTGGCGCGCATGGCCGAGCAATGGGCGAGGCGCGGGTTGTCGTCAAGTATCGGCGGACGGATGCCAGACCGGCGCGTAACCATGTCTCAGCACCGAAACACTTGTGGCAGGCGTGAGCAGTCGCAGCGATCGCCCGGCGAGGCGATTGAACAAGACGGGCTCGGCATAGCCTGCGAAGGACCATTCGAGCGCCTTGCTGGCGCGGAGCGCGTAGGCGGTCTCACCCTCGGCCACGACTGCTCCATCCGGCAAACCGGCGAGTTCGTCCGATGAGACGGTCGGCGGACGCCCGCCGGAGGCCAGCCGCTCCTTGTGCAGCCGCTTGTCGACCATCGGCGCGCGCGGTTCGGCAATGCCGAAGACCTTTCCGAAGCGCCGCACGAAATCTCTCGCTTGGTCGCGCCGGCAGTAGAAGCAGGGCCGGTGACCGGCCGCGAGCGCCGTCACCTCGTCGAGAAAGAACAGTTCGGTCCAGCCGGCCTTTCCTCCAGGCCGATTGCGGCCCATCGGCTCGCGTCGCACGCCGCGGAATTGGCAGACGCAGATGATCCAGGCCGGCAGCGCCCAACGCTTCCTCAGAAGCGTTTTAGTCTCGGGGTCATGGACGATACCGCGATTACCGGTGAAGAGGCCGCGCTCGGGCACGGCATGGATGACGCCGAACGGATCGACCCGGTTCTGCAGTGGCATAGCTTTCTCTCCGGCGCGCGGCTTGGCTGAAACCGAGGCGGCATGATATCGCTCCCACCGTCATTTTCATGTCAGCAGGGATTCGGGGATGCGGGTGCTGGTGGTCCAGAACTACGACAATACCGGCCTCGGCCAAGTCGGCGCCGCTCTCGCGGAGGCTGGCGCCGAGCTTGACTTGCGCCGCCCCTACCAAGGCGATCCGCTGCCCCGGGACGCGAACGGTCACGATGCCATGGTGGTTCTGGGCGGGGGGCAGAATGCGCTGGCCGACGACGACTATCCCTATTTTCCCGCCTTGCTCGAATTGACGCGCGATTTCGCCGGCAAGGACCGATCGGTGCTTGGCATCTGCCTCGGCGGCCAGCTCGTCGCCCGCGCCTTTGGCGCCGACAACCACATCGGCGGTGCGGTTGAATTCGGCTGGTGCGGGGTGTCGGTGACGGCCGAAGCCAAGCACGACCCTGTTCTCGGCACCTTGCCGGAAAAGTTCCCGACTTTCCAATGGCACGACGATACGTTCGACCTACCCGAGAAGGCCGTGCGTCTTGCGGGCAATGATGTCGCGGCGAACCAGGCTTTTCGTATTGGCCGCGCCGTCTATGGCTTCCAGTTCCATTTCGAGGCGGATCGCCCGCTGGTGCGCGACTGGAGCACCTCCTTCGCGGCGCTGATCGCCGAGCGCCATCCCGACTGGACCGGCAGGCTCGACTACGAGATGGCTAGCAACGGACCGCACGCCGACGCCGCAGGGCTCGCGATCGCGCGTGCCTGGGTGGCGACGATCTGACCGTCGCACCGCCGCGGAGCGTGACATAATTGGCACGCGGCGGCAGTTCCGCCTGGGGAAAACGCACTTCATTCTTGGTTTGTGTCCGGCCGCCCGCCTAAGAGGGCGCCCTCTGTATCGTCCGTGCAACCGCGATGAACCTGTTGTGTGATCCAAGCGACACACCGGCGATACAGAATCTGCTTAGAAGCGCGAAATCGTCGAAACATTGAGACGCATTTTATCGTTTCAACGCATTGGTAACCGCCTCGTGCACAGATGCAGAAAGCTCAACCAGAGATGACGTCCGTGAAAGCAGCGCTTTTGTCCTTTGTAATGCTGTCTGCCATCGTCGTTTGCGGCCTCGGCATTTATTCTGCCGACGCTGCAAACAATCACCAGGCCGTCGACGGCTACGGCGTCACCGCCGCGCTTCGCTAGAGCCTGATCCTTCCCGACAAAGGGAAAGCTGATCCCACACTTGGGGTCATGGCCAGAACGCCATTCCCTCGACCGTCAGAATGCGCTTTTCAGCGCCGTCGACGGCAAGTGCGCTGAGCGTTCCCGCCTGCCAGGCGAGCGTGTCGAGATTGACGCGGTTGGCCATTACCTCGACGTCCGGCACCGGCGTATGCCCGTGCACGATCACTTTGGGATACAGCCCCGGGTAATTGTGGAAGACGTCGCGAATCCAGATCAGGTCCTGCTCGTTCTGGCTTTCGAGCGGCACCCCCGGCCGGATGCCGGCATGGCAGAAGAAGAAGTCGCCGAAGCACGCTGAAAAAGACAGCGAGCGCAGGAAGTCGACATGGGCTTGCGGCACTGCTTCGACCAAGGCCGCGTGTCCGTGCGCCAGCGCCTCGTCCGACCTGCCGAACCAGCTGCTGCCGGTCGAGAGCTTCACCCCGTATGACGCCGCCGTCTGGACGCCGCCATAGCGCATGAACAGACCCTCCGGATCGGGTTTGGCAAGGAAATCGAGCATGCCGATGTCATGGTTGCCGGCAAGCATGATGTTGCGGGGATCACGGCTCCGCGCCTCAATTAGGAATTCGATGACGTTCCTCGAGTCCGGTCCGCGGTCGACATAATCGCCGAGATGGATGATGCGCCAATCGGACTTTGGTCCGTACTCCAGATCGCTTGCTATCCGGCTGTGCATGGCGGCGAGCAGGTCATGACGGCCATGCACGTCGCCGATGGCATAGATGCGTATGCCTTTCGGCCCGCGCGCGTCGAGATAGTGGATGCCGGCTTCAGTCAAGGCGACGTCTTCCCGTGTCTGTCATCACGGGAAACTAGGGCGGATCGGTGAATAAGCCCCTAGCGCCGCAGCTGGTCCTTGCCCATGTCGGTTACCAGACGCTTACCGCACAGCGCCAGCGTGATGTCCATCTCCTTGCGGATGATCTCCAGCGCCTTGGTGACGCCCGCCTTGCCCATCGCGCCGAGTCCGTAAAGGAACGGCCGGCCGATATAGGTGCCCCTGGCGCCGAGGCAGAGCGCCTTGAGCACGTCCTGACCCGAGCGAATGCCGCCATCCATATGCACCTCGATCCGATCGCCGACAGCGTCGGCGATCTCTTCCAGCACTGAGATCGAGGAGGCGGCGCCGTCGAGCTGCCGCCCGCCATGATTGGACACGATGATCGCGTCGGCTCCCGTCTCGGCCGCCATCAACGCATCCTCCTTGTCGAGGATGCCCTTCAGGATCAGCTTGCCGCCCCAGCGCTCCTTGATCCAGGCGACATCCTTCCAGGACAGCTGCGGGTCGAACTGCTCCGTCGTCCAGGACGACAGCGAAGAAACGTCGCCGACACCCTTGGCGTGGCCGACGATGTTGCGGAAGGTGCGGCGCGGCGTGCCCGCTATCCCCAGGCACCAGCGCGGCTTGAGGGCGAGATCGATAATGTTGGCGAGCGTCATCTTGGGCGGTGCCGACAGCCCGTTGCGCACGTCCTTGTGACGCTGACCGAGGATCTGCAGGTCAAGCGTCAGCACCAGCGCCGAGCATTTCGCCGCCTTAGCGCGGTCGATGAGATCGACGACGAAATCCTTGTCGCGCAGCACGTAGAGTTGGAACCAGAACGGCTTCTTGGTCACCGAGGCGACATCCTCGATCGAACAGATGCTCATGGTCGAGAGCGTGAACGGCACGCCGAATTCCTCAGCCGCCTGCGCCGCGAGCATCTCGCCGTCGGCATGCTGCATGCCGGTCAGCCCGGTCGGTGCCAACGCCACCGGCATCGCCACCTTCTCACCGATCATGGTCGATTCCAGCGAGCGGTTGCTCATGTCGACCAGCACGCGCTGGCGGAATTTTATCTTGCCGAAGTCCTCCTCGTTGGCGCGGTAGGTGCTCTCCGTCCAGGCGCCGGAATCGGCATAGTCGAAGAACATCTTCGGCACCTTGCGGCGCGCCATGTCCTTGAGGTCGGCGATGGTGAGGATGTCGCTCATGGTAGTCCCCGCGTGATCAGTGCTTAGGAGCGTTTGCGTGTCGGTTCGATGTCGCCGGCTTCCGAGCGCTGCCTGAGCCTCAGCCGTGACACGCGCTGCCAGTCGCCGCTGCGCTCGGCCTCAGCCATGGAGCGCTCGACATAGGTAATGTGGTCCATCGCCGCCTTGCGGGCTGCGGCAGGATCCGCCGCCTTGATCGCGGCGTGGATTGCCCGGTGCTGCTCAAGCAACGCCTCGCGCGCGCCGGGCACGGTGAAGACCAGCAACCGGTTCTGGAACACGCCCTCGGAGAGCAGCCGGTAGCAGGAGCGCAGCGTGTGCAGGAGGATGATGTTGTGCGCGCATTCGCAGACCGCGTGGTGGAATTCGACATCGATTTCCGCCTCGTCGTCGAAGTCGCCGGTACGGTGCGCCTCGTCCATGCGCGCCATGATGCGGTCGAGCAGCGCCAGATCCTCGGGCGTCGCTCGCCGCGCCGCGTATTCGGCCGCGATTGCCTCGACTTCGCGCCGGTATTCCAGATAATCGGTCACCGCCTTGCGGTGCATCGAGATCAGATCGGTCACCGGCTTGGTGAAAAGCTGGCCGATGACGTCGGCGACATGCGTGCCGCCGCCCGGTCTGGTGGTCAGCAGCCCGCGTCCTTCCAGCGCCTTCAGCGCGTCGCGCAGGATCGGCCGCGACACGTCGAACTGACGCGCCAGCTCGCGCTCGCCCGGCAGCCGGTCGCCGGTGCGCAGCACGCCCTCGAGGATCAGGCTCTCGATCTGCTGCACCACCTCGTCGGCGGTGCGCGAATGCTCGATCCTGGAGAAGATATCGCTCAATGGAAGCGCGCCTGGAAACGGAATGGATGTCGCGCAGATCTAAGCCTCCGTCGCCAACTGGTCAAATTATTTATCCAATTCGCCGAATCAGGTCGACTCCTCGGCGGCTCTGTGAATCGGCTGCAGCTGAAATTTGCTATTTACGGCCCCTGCCGATTGCCGCAAGACAACGCGATTGCACGAAGGGTCGAAACCAGGGGGACCAGCCGTGTCGGACGCCAATCTCGAATCTCAGCCGCGTGCCCAGGGCAGCGTCATGGGCTTTCCGGCCCATGAGGGTCGCCCCGGCGCGCTAGGCGAGGTCCATGCTCGTCCGCACCCGCTGGTCGAGAAGCCGCGCGTGCTCATCCAACTCTCGTTCATGACCGAAGGCGGCTCGGCCGTCGACCTTGCCGTGCTGTCGGACCTGTCGCGGCGCTTGGGCATCGCAGCGCCCGAACGCCATGCCCGCCACCATGCCATGAAATGGGGCAAGGGCACCTTGCGCTGGGAACGGCACACGGAGTTCTCGACCTATCTCTGGGAAGGGCCGCTGGCCGAAAGCAGCCGGGGCCAGGAGGACTCGCCTTTCGGCAACGGCTTCTCGCCGCCGGGAACGGTGATCTCCGGCATCCGGCTCGAAATCCGCAAATGGACGCAGGCGAGCGAGAAGCTGATCGCCGGCTTCGATCCGACCAGCCTCTGCTATTCGCTGGTCGAGCGCGGTGCGGCGGCCATCGTCACCGACTTTCGCCAGGATGGTGACGGGCTGACCCGCATGCTGGTGCTCGACCGCGGCCTGACGCCGGCCAGCACCGGCGCCTTGTCGCAACGGCTGATCGACATCGAGACCTACCGGACGCTCGCCATGCTTGGCCTGCCGCTGGCGCTGACGCTGTCTGGGCGCGCCCGCCGCATCGAGGACCGGCTGGCGCAGACGACGCTTGAAATGAAGGCGGTCGAGACCCGCGATAGCCAGACCTTGCTCGCCGACCTCACCGAACTTGCCGCCGAATTGGAGGCCGATGCGGCATCCAGCCTCTACCGTTTCGGCGCCAGCCGCGCCTATGACGGCATCGTCAGCGAGCGCCTGGAGGCGCTGGATGAGGAGTCGGTACAGGGCTACGACACCTGGGCAGGCTTCCTGCAGCGGCGCATGGCGCCGGCGATGCGAACCTGTCGCTCGGTGGAGGAGCGCCAGGCGAACCTCTCGCGAAAACTCACCCGCGCCACCACGTTGCTGCGCACCTGGGTCGATGTCGACGTCGAGAAGCAGAACCGCGACCTGCTGGCCTCGATGAACAATCGCGCCAGGCTGCAGTTGCGCCTGCAGCAGACGGTCGAAGGCCTCTCCGTCGCTGCCGTCTCTTATTATGTCGTCGGCCTCATCGGCTATGTCGCCAAAGGCGCGTCGAGCTTCGGCCATGCCTTCGCGCCGGAAGTCGTCACCGCGGCTTCGGTGCCGGTCGCCATCCTGCTCGTCTGGTGGGGCGTGCGCCGCGTGCGGAAGATGCACTCCGAGCCGGCCAAGCATCCGGGCGAGTGAACTTCCCCTCGACCGGGAGATTTCCCGAAGACCACAGAGAGGGCCGCGGCGCGAGAAGCTCCAGGATCGTCCTCGACGCCAGACGAGCCGGCGGTTACGTGAGGCGACCCCCCTGACCGCTTCGCGGCCATCACCCCTCGAGGGTCCCTCAAGCGGGAGAAAGCCAGCGGCAGATTGCCGCTGCGAAAGCTCGGCCGTCGTTCGCCATCCGATTTCGACCAAAGCAGCGTTTGCAAGGAATGCTCCCGGCTGGTAAAAGATTTTGACCAGTCGAGTGGAGGAGGCTTCGATGTCCGGCCTTGCCATGCCCAAGCCAGATGCCGGGACGCTGCGCAGGCGCGCCGAGATCGTCGCCGACATGCGCATCATCGTTCCGGGCGAGGGCGTTGTCGACACGGCCACCGAGATGCGCGCCTTCGAGAGCGACGGCCTGACCGCCTATCGGCAACTGCCGCTGGTCGTCGTGCTGCCCGAGACGGTGGCGCAGGTCTCCCGCGTGCTGAAATATTGCAACGAGCGGAATATCCGCGTCGTGCCGCGCGGTTCCGGCACGTCGCTGTCGGGCGGCGCGCTGCCGCTCGAAGATGCCGTGCTTCTGGTGATGAGCCGCTTCAACCGCATCCTCGCGATCGACTATCCGAACCGTGTCGTCGTCGCCCAGCCGGGCGTCACCAATCTCGGCATCACCGCCGCCGTCGAGCACGAGGGCTTTTACTATGCCCCCGATCCATCCTCCCAGATCGCCTGCTCGATCGGCGGCAATGTCGCGGAAAATTCCGGCGGCGTGCATTGCCTGAAATACGGGCTTACCGCCAACAATGTGCTGGGCATCCAGATGGTGCTGATAAATGGCGAGGTGGTGCGGCTCGGCGGCAGCCATCTCGATCAGGAAGGCTATGACCTGCTCGGCGTCATGACCGGTTCGGAAGGCCTGCTCGGCGTCGTCACCGAGGTGACGGTGCGCGTCCTGAAGAAGCCGGAGACGGCACGCGCGCTGTTGATCGGCTTTCCGACCAGCGAGCAGGGCGGCCAATGCGTCGCCGACATCATCGGCGCCGGCATCATCCCGGGCGGCATGGAGATGATGGATCGCCCGGCGATCCACGCGGCCGAGGATTTCGTCCATGCCGGCTATCCGCTGGATGTCGAGGCGCTGCTGATCGTCGAGCTCGACGGGCCGAGCGTCGAGGTCGATCATCTGATCGGTCTCGTAGAGGCGATCGCTTACCGCAATGGCTCGACCACCTGCCGGATATCGCAGTCGGAGCAGGAGCGGCTGAGCTTCTGGGCCGGACGCAAGGCGGCCTTCCCGGCCGTCGGCCGCATCTCGCCCGACTATTACTGCATGGACGGCACCATCCCGCGCAAGGAGCTGCCGAGGGTGCTCGCCGGCATGCGCGATCTCTCCGAAAAATACGGGTTGGGGGTCGCCAATGTCTTCCACGCCGGAGACGGCAATTTGCACCCGCTGATCCTCTACGACGCCAACGTGCCGGGGGAGCTCGACAAGGCCGAGAGTTTCGGCGCCGACATATTGCGGCTGTGTGTCGAGGTCGGCGGCGTGCTCACCGGCGAGCATGGCGTCGGCGTCGAGAAGCGCGATCTGATGCCCGAAATGTTCAACCAGACCGATCTCGAGCAGCAAATGCGCGTCAAATGCGCCTTCGATCCCAGCCATCTGCTCAACCCCGGCAAGGTCTTCCCGCAGCTCCGCCGCTGCGCCGAGCTCGGCCGCATGCACGTGCATCGGGGCCAGGTGGCGTTTCCGGACATTCCGAGGTTTTGATGGGAACGTCTCAGAACCTGGGTTCCTCGCCCCCGCTTCGCGGGGGGAGGAACCGGAGATTGCAATGACCACCTTCACCCCATCCAACCCCGCCGAAGTCCTCTCCACCATCCAATGGGCCGCCGCGGAGGAAAGCCCGCTCGAAATCCTCGGCCATGGCTCCAAGCGCGGCATTGGCCGGCCGCTGCAGACCGAGCATACGCTCGACCTGTCGACGCTCACCGGCGTCACGCTCTACGAGCCGGCCGAGCTGGTGCTTTCGGCACGCGCCGGCACGCCACTCGCCGAAGTCGAAAAACTGCTTGCCGAGAACGGCCAGCAATTCGCCTTCGAGCCGATGGATTACGGGCCGCTGCTCGGCGGCGAGCCGGGTAAGGGAACGCTGGGCGGCGTGCTGGCTTCGAACCTATCCGGTCCGCGCCGGCTCAAGGCGGGTGCGGCACGCGACCACATTCTCGGCATATCGGCGGTTTCCGGCCGCGGCGAAGCCTTCAAGTCCGGCGGCCGGGTCGTCAAGAACGTCACCGGCTACGACCTTTCCAAGCTGATGGCGGGGAGCTGGGGCACGCTTGCCGTGCTGACCGACGTCACCTTCAAGGTGCTGCCGGCGGCGGAAACCGAGGTGACTTTGGCCATTCGAGGCCTGCTCGACGATGCTGCCGTTGCGGCTATGGCGCTGGCGCTGGGCTCCAGCGCCGAGGTCTCGAGCGCCGCGCACCTGCCCGAGCGGATCACCGCGCGCGTCGCCGCCGGCCATCTCGGCAGCGATGCCGCGACGCTGCTGCGCGTCGAAGGCTTTGGCCCCTCGGTCGTCTACCGTACCGAGGCATTGCGAAACCTGCTCAGCAAGGCCGGCCCGCTGCAGGAAATTGCCGGCGAAGCGTCGAAGGCGATCTGGCGCGACATCCGCGACTGTGTGCCTTTTGCCGATGGCGGCGCAGGGCCGGTCTGGCGCGTCTCGATGCCGCCGTCTGAGGCGCATCACATGGTGATGGCGCTGCGCATGCAGGCGGCGGTCGATGCCTTCTATGATTGGCAGGGCGGGCTGGTGTGGCTTTCGATGCGCGAGGACGACCCAGAGGCGGAACTGCTGCGCGGTCTTATTCGCAAATATGGCGGCGGCCACGCCACGCTGGCGCGCGCGTCTGCCTCGCATCGCGCGGCGCTCCCCGTTTTCGAACCGCAACCGCCGCATCTGGCGGCGCTTTCCGCGCGGGTCAAGGCCGAGTTTGACCCGAAGCACATTCTCAACCCCGGCCGCATGGCGCCTACTTCCAGCTCTGCTACTCTTCCTCAGTCAACGGAGGGAGCAGCACCATGAGCAATGCCAATCCAGGCCCGGGCAGCGGCTCGCGCCAGACCGATCGCTGGCTTGAGCCGGGCCAGACCAACGCGCTGGTCATCTACATTCTCTATCTCGCCAGCCTTGTGGTCGGCGTCACCGGCATTATCGGATTCGTGCTTGCCTACATCAATCGCGGCAAGGCGGGCGGCTATGTCGAAAGCCACTACACATTCCTGATCAGGACGTTCTGGATCGGCCTTCTCTACGCGCTGATCTCGGTGGTCCTGATGATGCTCGCGATCGGCTTCCTGCTGATGTTTGCGGTTGCCGTCTGGTTCATCGTCCGCTGCATTCTCGGCCTGCAGGCGCTGCAGCGTGGCGAGCCGATCAGGGACCCGCAAAGCTGGCTTCTCGGTCAATGAGAGCATGATCCAGCAAAGTGGAAACTGGTTTGCGGAAAAGATCATGCTTAGACGATAAGGACATTTTTCGTGCAGACCAATTTTTCAGCCGCGCAGCTCGCTGACCCGCATGTCGCGGAATCGGAGAAGATCCTGCGCAAATGCGTGCATTGCGGCTTCTGCACCGCGACTTGCCCGACCTATGTAACGCTCGGCAACGAGTTGGATTCGCCGCGCGGCCGCATCTATCTCATCAAGGATATGCTGGAGAACGGCCGGCCGGCGGACACGGAGATCGTCACCCATATCGACCGCTGCCTCTCCTGTCTTGCCTGCATGACGACATGCCCGTCAGGCGTGAATTACATGCATCTGGTCGACCATGCCCGCGCCCACATCGAGCAGACCTACAGACGGCCGCTGCTCGACCGGCTGACCCGCGCCATGCTGGCTTTCGTGCTCCCCTATCCGGGCCGCTTCCGCGCCGCGCTGAAGCTCGCCCAGCTCGGCCGGCCGCTCATCGGCCTGTTGGAAAAGCTGCCGACCCTGAAGCCGCTCGCCGCCATGCTGAAGCTTGCGCCGTCGTCGACCCCGCCGGCATCGCCGATCGCCTCGCCCGGGGTGCATGCGGGGCAGGGCACGAAACGCGGCCGCGTCGCCATCCTCACCGGTTGCGCCCAGTCGGTGCTCGATCCCGCCATCAACGAGGCGGCCGTCTCGCTGCTGACGCGGCTCGGCGTCGAGGTCGTGGTGCCGGAAGGCGAGGGCTGCTGCGGCGCGCTGGTGCACCACATGGGCCGCGAGGATCAGGCCCTTGCGTCGGCTAGGCAAAATGTCGACGCCTGGACGCGCGCGATAGACCAGGGCGGGCTCGACACCATCATCATCACCGCGTCCGGCTGCGGCACCACCATCAAGGATTACGGCTTCATGCTGCGTCTCGATCCGGCCTATGCGGAAAAGGCGGCTCGTGTCTCGGCGGTGGCTAAGGATATCACCGAATATCTCGCTGCCCTGGACCTGCCTGAGCCGGTGCGCAAGCCGGGCACGATCGTCGCCTATCATTCCGCCTGCTCGATGCAGCACGGCCAGAAGATCACCCGTCAGCCGAAGGAGCTTTTGGCCAAGGCGGGCTTCGTCGTGCGCGAGCCGCGCGAGGGGCATCTCTGCTGCGGCTCGGCCGGCACCTACAACATCCTGCAGCCCGACATTTCGGCCAAGCTGCGCGACCGCAAGGTGAAAAATATCGAAGCGACCGGCGCCGAGATCGTCGCCACCGGCAATATCGGCTGCATCACGCAGATCGCGTCCGCGGCGAAGCTGCCGGTGGTGCACACGATAAAATTGCTCGACTGGGCCTATGGCGGCCCGAAGCCCGATGGCGTTTCCGAGAACAGCCTGGGTGGCGCGGAATAGCTACTCAGCCGCCAGCTGGTCCGCCACACCGTAGGTCGCGCGGTAGAGCGCGCGCTGACGGCTGAGCGCCACCATGGTGTTGCGCAGCAGGATCGCCACCGTCAGCGGGCCGACGCCGCCCGGCACCGGCGTGATCCAGGAGGCGACCTCCTTGACGCTCTCGGTGTCGACATCGCCGACGATGCGGCTCTCGCCGTCCGGGCCGATTTCCGAATTGATGCCGATGTCGATGACGCAGGCGCCGGGCTTCACCATCTCGGCTTTGATCAGTCGCGGCCTGCCGACGGCGACGAACAGCGCGTCCGCGCGCCGCGCATGCGCGGCCACCGAGCGCGTCATGTGATGGCACACCGTCACCGTCGCGCCCTCGCTCATCAGCAGGAAGGCGATCGGCTTGCCGACGATCTCGGAATGGCCGACCACCACCACCTCGAGCCCCTTGAGGTCCAGGCGGGTCTCCTTGAGAAGCTCGACCGATGCGGCCGCCGTGCAGGGCGCGAGATCGAGCTGGTTGTAGACGATGTTGCCGATCGAGGCCGGATGCATGCCCTCGACGTCCTTCAGCGGGTGCACCGCCGCCTGCAGCGTCTTGATCGGGATATGCGCCGGCACCGGCCGCTGGATGATGATACCGGTGACGCGCGGATCGGCGTTGAGGCCGTGAATGGCGGCTTCCAGCTCGCCCGCCGTGATGTCGGCGGCAAAGCGCCGTTCCTCGAAGCCGATGCCGGCAAGCCTGGCCTTGGCGCGCTGGTTGCGCACATAGACGTCGACCGCGTCGGTGTCGCCGACGGTGATCGAGACCAGCTTCGGCGGGAAGCCTTCCGCTGTGGCGATGGCCGCTTCCTCGCGTACCGAAGCGATGATGCGCTGGGCGACCGGACCGCCCCTGAGATAGCGGCTGTCGTCGGACCGGGTCATAGGTGGACCTCTGCCTTCTGGAGCAACTCCAGAAGGGCGGTTTTCCGTCCGGAATTGCGTAAAACCAAGATTGTGCGCTGCAATAGCAGAGGTGCGCTGGGAAATCAGCCCCGAATGCGAAACATGCTGCTTCCGGGGCGACCCGTTGACGGGCTTGAAACGAAAAGGGCAGCGCGGTCTCCCGTGCTGCCCTTCGTGACTGACCGTATCCCCACACGGCCCGTCCCCCGTTAGCTCGATGCCAGTCTAAGCATGTCTCGCCAAACCGCGCTATGGCTTGGGGGCAACAGCAACCGCCAAAACTGCTCAGCGCCGCCTAACCGGCTGATTCGCAATTACTATATCACCTCGACGGTTGTTCCGACATTGACGCGCTCGTAGAGGTCGACAACATCCTCGTTGCGCATGCGGATGCAGCCGGAGGACACCGCGCCGCCGATCGTCCAGGGCTGGTTGGTGCCGTGGATGCGGTATTCCGTGGTGCCGAGATAGAGCGCGCGCGCGCCGAGCGGGTTCTCGATGCCGCCGGCCAGATAGGTCGGCAGGTAGCGGCCCTTGGCCGCCTCGCGGGCGATCATTGCCGCCGGCGGGCGCCAGTCCGGCCACACTTTCTTGTCGGTGATCTTGTGCGTGCCCGACCATTCGAAACCGGGCTTGCCGGTGCCGACGCCGTAACGGCGCGCCTTGCCGTCCTTCTCGACCAGATAAAGGAAGTTCTGGTGGGTATCGATGACGATCGTGCCCGGCTTCTGCGGCCCGTCATAGGCGACTTCCTGAGGCAGGTAGATCGGGTTGATCTGTGGCCGCATCACCATGCGCTTGGCAGGCTGCCGCACGGCTGCGGTGCGCCGCTGGTCGGGCTGCGCCTGGAAAAGCCGTCGCAGCGGCTGCTGGGTCGCCTGGCGGCTCGGGCGCACGATCCCTGGCGCATGGCCGAGCTGCAGCACCCAAGGCGCTGAAAGGTCCGGGCTCACCATCACGGGCGGCCTGTCGGCATAACGGTCATTGGCGAAAGAGGTCGTCGCGCCGGCGGCAAGCACCGCGGCTGCGCCGAGCACGAAAGTGAACGCTGTCTTCATCGGAACGCACCTTGATCGTCGAACTCGTCCGAGGGCAGGGAAGAGGCCTCGGCGTCGCGATCCTTGGCGCTGAGCGGCAAGCAAAACATGAATCGAAATGCGTAAAATGCCGACTTGTCAGTAAACTTTGTGGTGTGGTTACCGGCCGGTTCAGGAATCTGGTAAAGCCACCGTAAAACCGACGCTTTGGCGCATTAACGGACGGATTTCCGACAATGGAACAAGAACATGCCGGCCTGCTCGACGGCCCCGACGGTATCACGCGCTGCTTCTGGCACGGCAATCTGCCGGACTATCTGCACTATCACGACCATGAATGGGGCCGGCCCGTGGCGGACGATCGCCGGCTCTTCGAAAAGATCTGCCTCGAAGGCTTCCAGTCCGGTCTCTCCTGGCTGACCATCCTGCGCAAGCGCGAGAATTTCCGCGAGGCTTTCGCCAATTTCGACTTCGACAAGGTGGCGGCGTTCACCGACAAGGATGTCGAGCGTCTGCTCGGCAATGTCGCCATCATCCGCCATCGCGGCAAGATCGTCTCGACCATCAACAACGCTAGCCGCGCCCGTGAAATGGCAGATGAATTCGGCTCGCTGGCCGCCTGGTTCTGGAAGTTCGAGCCGGGGCCTGACGAGCGGCCGACGGTTGTCGACCTTGCGCATCTGCGCGCCAATCCGACGACGGCGGTCTCGGTCCGGATCTCGAAGGAACTGAAGAAGCGCGGCTGGAGCTTCGTCGGCCCGACGACCGTCTACGCCTTTATGCAAGCGATGGGCTTGGTCAACGACCATCTCGAAGGCTGTGTCTGCCGGGCAGAGGTGGAGGCCGAGCGGCAGAGGTTCAGGAGACCGAAATAGCGTCACCTCTACCCGCCCCTTATGGCCCCTTGTGGGCAGGTCGCGCCGAAGGCGCGGGTCGGGTCGCAAAACCGAGCTCATCGCCTCCGACGCTACGCGTCCTCAGATTGTAGGGTGCGGAAGATCAGAGGCTACCGGCGCTTGTCAGAAACAGCCCGGCGATGATGGCCGCCACGGCAGCAAAGGCCGGGTAGATCACCAGCAGTCCGGTCACCAGCGCGTCGCGCACCGTCGGCTTGTGGGCTTCCGCCACGACCTCGAACGGCCCTGCCGGCTGCTGCGCCGGCTTGGGGGTGGCGCTGCCGGCCGGCCGGAGCTTGGCAACCGGCTTGCTCTCGATGATGTCTTCCGTGGTCGTCATGGCCCGAACCCCTTGTTTCGGCGCGCTTTGTGGTCCTCGATTGTGTCGGCAGCATGCCGCGCCGGTGACGCAATTGTTTCGTTCTTGGCGTCGTTTTGTTTCGAAGGCGCGGCCTTTCCTTCTCGCACAAGGAGAAGGGAAAGGCCCCAACCCTTGCCGCCCAAGGCGGTATCGTCTAGGACACGCCCGCTCGAAATAAGTCAGCGTTCAGACAGCGAAAAGACCCATCCATGGCCGACAAATCGGAAAAGACGAAAGCGCGCCTGCCGCGCGGTTTTGCCGACCGCAGCGCAGAAGACATTCGCGCCGTCGAGAAGATGATGGCTACCATACGGTCGGTCTATGAGCTTTACGGTTTCGAGCCGGTCGACCAGCCGATGATCGAATATACCGATGCTTTGGGCAAATTCCTGCCCGACCAGGACCGCCCGAACGAAGGCGTCTTCTCGTTCCAGGACGATGACGACCAGTGGCTGTCGCTGCGCTACGACCTGACGGCTCCGACGGCGCGTTTCGTCGCCGAGAATTACGACCGCCTGCCGAAACCCTATCGCAGCTACCGGTCCGGCTGGGTGTTCCGCAATGAGAAGCCGGGCCCCGGCCGCTTCCGCCAGTTCATGCAGTTCGACGCCGACACCATCGGCGCGCCGGGCGTCGCCGCCGACGCCGAGATGGCGATGATGATGGCCGACGTGATGGAGGCGCTTGGCATCAAGCGCGGCGACTACGTCATCCGCGTCAACAACCGCAAGGTGCTGGACGGTGTGCTGGAGGCGATTGGGCTTGGCGGTGAGGAGAATGCCGGGCGCAGGCTGACGGTGCTGCGCGCCATCGACAAGCTGGACAAGCTCGGGCCGGAAGGCGTGAGGCTGCTGCTTGGCCCGGGACGATGGGATGGCGGCAAGGAAGGCGAAGGCGATTTCGCAAAGGGCGCGGGGCTGAATGACGCGCAGGCCGAAGCGGTTCTTCTCGCAACGGCAAGGAAGGGACAGGCTGGCCAGGATTCCACCGTCGGTGCCAACCTTGTGTATCAGGAAGGCGTCGGCGAACTTGCAACGATTGAAGCTCTGGTCAGGGCTGCAGGATATGGCGAGGACCGCGTTGCGATGGACCGCTCCGTCGTGCGCGGCCTCGAATATTACACCGGCCCGGTCTTCGAGGCCGAGCTGCTGGCCGAGATCCCCAACGAGGACGGCCAGATCGTGCGCTTCGGCTCGGTCGGCGGCGGCGGCCGCTATGACGGGCTGGTCTCGCGCTTCCGCGGCGAGCCGGTACCGGCGACCGGCTTCTCGATCGGCGTCTCGCGGCTGATGACGGCGCTGAAGAACCTCGGCAAGCTCGACACTTCCGACGTCGTTGCTCCGGTCGTGGTTCTGGTCATGGACAAGGATACGGAAAGCCTCGGCCGCTACCAGAAGATGGTCGCCGATCTGCGCGCCGCCGGCATTCGCTCGGAAATGTATCTCGGCGGTGCCGGCATGAAGGCGCAGCTGAAATACGCCGACCGCCGCGGCAGCCCGGTCGCCGTCATCCAGGGCGGCGACGAGCGCGTCAAGGGCGAGGTGCAGATCAAGGACCTGATCGAAGGCGCGCGCCTGTCGGCCGAGATCACCGATAACGCGGAATGGCGCGCCGCGCGCCCGGCGCAGGTCACGGTGGCGGAGAGCGAGCTGCTCGCCGAGGTGAAGAAGATCCTGGCAGCGCAGGCCGAGGAGCGGGCACGTGGGAAGTAGGGCGCCAACCTCTCCTTCTCCCCTTGTGGGAGAAGGTGGCCGAGCGAAGCTCGATCGGATGAGCGGTGTTCCAGGGAGCGCCGGCGTCTCATTCCTTCCAGCACGCCTCATCCGTCTCGGCGCTGCGCGCCAATCCACCTTCTCCCACAAGGGGAGAAGGTGG
>NZ_RZSN01000170.1:0-12484 GCF_003997315.1 Mesorhizobium sp. M1A.F.Ca.IN.020.04.1.1 | reverse complement strand
GGATGACGACGGTGATGGCGCGCGACATGTGCGGCAGCGTCAGATACCAGAAGCGGCTGAGGAAGCCGGCGCCATCCATCTCGGCGGCCTCCTTCTGCTCACCATCAAGCGATTGGAGCGAGGTGAGCAGGATCAGCGTCGCGAACGGCAGCCATTGCCAGGCGACGATCAGGATGACTGCGGTCAGCGGGTGCTGACCGAACCAGTCGATGGGGTTGGCGCCGAAGAAGCGGGCTATATCGGCAAAGACGCCGTATTGCGGGTGCATGATCATGTTCTTCCAGACAAGCGCCGCCACCGGCGGCATGACGAAGAACGGCGAGATGACCAGGATGCGCACGAAGCCCTGACCCCAGATCGGCTGGTCGAGCAGCAGCGCCAAAAGGATGCCGCCGATCACGGTGATGGCCAGGACACTGACGACGATGGTCAGTGTGTTGATGATCGACTGCAGGAAGGCGGGGTTGGAGTAGAAGAGCTTGTAATTGGCGAACCAGACGAACCCATCGCGGATCGGATTGAGCGGGTTGTACTGGAGGAACGAGAACCACAGCGTAAAGACCAGTGGCACGATCATCCAGACGAACAGCAGGATCACCGACGGCGCCATCATGAAACGGGCAAGCGAACGGGTTTGCTGAGTAGCCATGACGGTCACCCTCCCAAGGTCAGCCGGATTTAGACTTGTGCCAGAATTCCTGATTGCAAAGGTGGCCGCCCGAACTGGGTTTCGGGCGGCCTATGCCGGTCATGATCCGCTACCGGCGTTCGGCACCGGGAGGAGCCTTACTTGAGGTAGCCGCCTTCGGTCATCGCGGCAGTCGCCGCGTCCTGGGCCTGCTTCAGCGCATCATCGACGCTCGACTGGCCGGCAAGAGCGGCGGAGAAGAGCTGACCGACGGTGGTGCCGAGGCCCTGGAATTCCGGGATGGCCACGAACTGCACGCCGACATAGGGCACCGGCTTGACGGTCGGATGCGTCGGGTCGGCGGCATTGATGGAGTCCAGCGTCATCTTCGCGAAGGGCGCTGCCTTCTGGTACTCCGGATTGTTGTAGAGCGAGGTCCGCGTTCCGGGCGGAACGTTGGCCCAGCCTTCCTTCGAAGCCACCAGTTCGAGGTAGTGTTTCGAGGTCGCCCAGGAGACGAACTTCTCGGCGGCGTCCGCCTTCTTGGTGCCGGCGGGGATAGCGAGAGACCATGCCCACAGCCAGTTGCCGCGCTTGCCGAGACCCTTGTCGGGCGCCAGCGCATAGCCGACCTTGTCGGCGACCTGCGATGCCTTCGGGTCGGAGACGAAGGACGCGGCGACGGTGGCATCGATCCACATGCCGCACTTGCCCTGCTGGAAGAGCGCAAGATTCTCGTTGAAGCCGTTGGAGGACGCGCCCTCAGGACCGTCTGCCTTCATCAGGTCGACATAGAACTGCAGCGTGTTCTTCCATTCCGGCTGGTCGAATTGCGGCTTCCAGTTCTCATCGAACCAGCGGGCGCCGAAGGAGTTTGACATGGCGGTCAGGAAGGCCATGTTCTCGCCCCAGCCGGCCTTGCCGCGCAGGCAGATGCCGTTCACGCCATTGGCCCGATCGGTCATCTTGTCGGCGGCCTCCTTGATGAAGTCCCAGGTCGGCGCGTCGGGCATTTTGAGCCCCGCCTTCTCCATCAGGTCCTTGCGGTACATGACGAAGGAGCTCTCGCCGTAGAACGGCGCGGCATAGAGCTTGCCGTCGACCGAAAGGCCGCCGGCAATGGCCGGGATGATGTCCTTGACGTCGTAGTCGTCGCCGAGCTTCTCGAGCGGCAAGAGCCAGCTCTGCTTGGCCCAGATCGGAACCTCGTAAGTGCCGATGGTCAAGACGTCGTACTGGCCACCCTTGGTGGCGATGTCGGTGGTGACGCGCTCGCGCAGCACGTTCTCTTCGAGCGTGACCCAGTTGAGCTGGATGTCGGGATTGGCCTTCGTGAAGTCGTCCGTCAGCTTCTGCATGCGGACCATGTCGCCATTGTTGACGGTGGCGATGGTGATGGATTCGGCATGCGCGGCAAATACAAGGGCGCTGGCCGACAGGCCCAGGGTGAGCGTGCGAAGTTTCATCAATTCCTCCCTAAAACCAAGATGAGCATTTGCCTTGGCTGTGGGCAATTACTCACTAAGTGTGAATTATGTCAAGCCGGAATCGATGCTGCAGCGCAGCACAAATCGATGCCGCGCCCGTCTGGGCGATGCGTAGCGGAGACGGCAGGTGTAATGCCGTCCTACCGACAGGCGATCTCGGCGAGAATCCAATCGCGGAAGGCGCGGATCTTCGGCACGTTGCGCCGGGCCGTGGGATAGACCAGCCAGTAGGCGTGGCCGTCGTCGCCGACGAGGTCGAAGGGCTGGATCAGCCTGCCGTCGGCAAGCTCGTTCTTGAACAGGGCGCTGGTGACGATCGCAACACCTTGCCCGGCCATCGCGGCATTGGCCTCATAGGCCTGCGCGCCCATGCTGGTGCCGGGACGGCTGGCGAGTTCCTCCGCGGGCAGACCGGCGAGCGCGAACCATTCCTGCCACCAGATGTCGCCGGGATCGAGGATGGGGAGCTTGAGCAGGTCGGCCGGCTCCTTGACGCCGCCGATGCTCGCCGCAAGCCTGGGGCTGAGCACCGGGGTGAAGTCGGCCCTGAACAGCATATGCGTTTCCACGCCCGGCCACTTGCCGCCGCCGGAGCGGATGGCGATGTCGACGTCCTCGCGCGCGAAATCGACGACTCGGTTCGAGGTGTCGACGCGCACGGCAAGCGAGGGGTGCGCGACCTGAAAGGATCCCAGATGCTGCGCCAGCCAGTTCGAGGCGAAGGTGAGCAGGGTGGAAACGCAAAGCACGCCGTCGGCGCCGGCTCGGGCGGCCGCATAGGCGCCGCTCAGCAGCGCGAATGCCTCGCTGACAGCCGGCGCAAGACGCTGGCCGGGTTCGGTCAGCTCGATCTGCCGTGGACGGCGCAGGAACAGCGGCGCGCCGATGCGCTCTTCCAGAAGCTTGATCTGATAGCTCGCGGCGGCCTGGGTCATGCCGAGCTCCTCGGCAGCCTTGGTGAAGGAGAGGTGTCTGGCCACGGCCTCGAACACCCGAATCGCCTGCAGGGGCGGGAGCTGGACATTCTGCCGGGAGCTCAGATCGGGCATAAGGCCTCTTTATGGGTCATGATCGACGTTTGATTGGAAGCACGTGCCGATCAGCCCGATATTTGGGGTCGACGATCACTCCAGTTCAAGCATAGCGAAGGCTGACGATCATGACCCCGATGCAGGAAAAACTCGATTCGACCCCGATACATGGATGGATTTCGCTGCTGGCGCGGGAATTGTCGTGGTTCGCCAGCCGCAGGCGCGGCTATGTCGATGTCCGAGAACTGCCGGAGCACCTGCAGCGGGATATGGGCTTCCTCGACGGCAACGATCCGCATGGACGCTACAAATAGCCGGGTTTCTTTTTATCGCCAACGGCTCGTCGCGTCAGATTCGCCCGAGCCCAGCATCACGATCACGCGCCGCCGAGCAGGGCGGTGGCTGTCCGTTCATCGGTGATGAGGCCATTGACCAAACGACGGTTCACGGCGGCGAGAATGCCCGGCAGCTTGCGCTCGCCCATGGCAAGTGCGATGACCAAGGACTTCTCGCGTGACGGCAAGGCGGCGGACGAAACGCGGTCGTTGGTGATGCCTTCGATCATGCGGCCTTCGCGGTCGAAAACCCAGCCGACGATCTCGGCGACGCCGCCGGCTTTCTGCAGTGCCTTCAGTTCCCCCTCCGAGATGAAGCCGTCCTCATAGAGCGGCGCCTTCGGGCCGAGATCGCCGATGCCGACGAATGTGACGTCGGCCTCCGCGGCCAGCGCCAGCGTCGGCTGGATCATTGGCTGGCTGAGCAGCATGTCGCGCTCTTCCGGCGAGGAGGCGATGACCGGCAGCGGCATCGGGAAGGAGCGCGCCTTGACCCGGTCGGCCATGGTGAAGATGACGTTGTAGAAGGCGGCCGAGCCGTCGGGCGAGATGTTGCCGGTCAAGGACACCACCTTGTGCTGCGGGCACTCCATCGGCGGCAACAGCTCGATCGCCGCCTTCAGGGTGCGCCCGGTGCCGATCGCCATGACGATGGGGGCGGCGGAGCGCAGCCGCCGCTCGATCTCGGCAGCCGCCGCCTCGGCGACGCCGATCGTCGTCGAGGACGAGGTCGGATCGCTCGGCACCACTTCGACGAGATCGAGCGCGAAACGCGACTTCAGCCGCGCGGCAAGGTCGAGGCAATTGGCGATCGGATGATCGACGCGGACCTTGATCAGCCCTTCCGACATCGCCAGCGAGACGAGCCGCTGCGCCGTCTGCCTGGAAATGCCGAGCTTGGCGGCGATCTGATCCTGGGTGTTGCCGGCAACATAGTAGAGCCAGCCGGCCCGCGCGGCGTCGTCCAACCTGGTGCTGCCGGTTTCCTGTCGCGCGTTCACATTCTGCCTCCCCAAGCCCGAATAGCGGGCCCTCTAGATTACAGCGAAAGCGGCCCTGCGCAATTGTCAAATTGAAAGAGCAATTGCTTGCGCCGCTGCCGACCAAGGTTGGCCCTGTTCGCACTCGCTTCAGCCATTTGCCGGGAGAGCGGTTTATCTCTGACCGGAAACCCATTAAGGGATCGGCAAAAGGAGCCTTGCATGACGCCGAAAGCGGTTTTCTGGGACATGGACGGCACGCTGGTCGACAGCGAGCCGCTGCACGAGGCAGCACTTGTGGCGGCTTTGCGCAGCGTCGGCATCACGCCGCCGACCGACCTGCACGAACGCGTGCTGGGCGTCGCGGCATGGCCGGTCTACGAAATGCTGCGCGACCAGTTCGGCCTCGACCTGCACTTCGATGACTGGATCGTGCGCAAATACGACCACTATCTGCCGATGGCCGAGACGCTCAAGCCGCGGCCCGGCGCGATCGAGGTGTTCAACCAATTGCGCGCGCTAGGCGTCGAGCAGGCGGTGGTGTCCAATTCCGACCGGCTGATCGTTGACGCCAATCTCGGCGCGGTCGGTCTCGTCTATCCCGGCATGCACACGGTGAGCCGAAACGACGTACGCCAAGGCAAGCCGCATGCGGAACCCTTCCTGCGCGCGGCTTATCTCGCCGGCGTCGATCCGGCCGACGCGGTCGCGGTCGACGACAGCCGCACCGGCGCGATGGCCGGCCTGGCTGCCGGCATGAAGACGATTTTCTGGCCGGAAGCGCCGATGGAAGGGCCGCCCGGCGCAATCGTCATCAACAGCGCCGAGGAACTGCGGGCGCAATTGGGTCTCTGAATAGACTTTCCAGGCCTCGACGCTGCCCCTCATCCGCCTGCCGGCACCTTCTCCCGGTGACTACGGGGAGAAGGGACACGCTCCGACGCTGCGATTTCCCTCTCTCCGTGCTTCACGGGGAGAGTGTGAGGGGCAGCGCCCGGCTTCGAAAATAAGCGAAAGCCAAGCCTCCAGCGTCACCCACAACCGCGGAGCTCAGTTCCTGTAGACCGGCTCTTCCTCGTCGAGGATTGCCTTCAGTTCGGCAAGGTGGCGCTCGGCCTGCCCGGGATAGTCGTCCATCTCGCTCGCCGTCTTTTCCGCGATCTCGTCGGAGAGCGTGCGCAGCGGCCGACCGGTCCACAGCGCCTTGATGTAGGTCTCGGCGGCACGCTCGAAATAGAACATGCGATTGAAGGTGTCGGCGACAGAATCCCCGATGACCATCACGCCGTGATTGCCCATGACCATCACCTTGACCTTGGGATCGACGAGCAGTCTCGAGCAGCGCTCGCCCTCCTCTTCGAAGGCCAGCCCGCCATAATGAGGGTCCACGACATGACGGTTGAAGAACATGGCCGAGTTCTGGTCGATCGGAGGCAGGGTGGAGTCGGCCAGCGAGGCAAGCACCGTGGCGTGGATCGAATGCACATGCATGGCGCAGCGCGCATGCGGCACGTTGCGGTGGATGGCGCCGTGCAGGCCCCAAGCCGTCGGGTCGGGCGCGTTGGGGCCGGAGAGCGTGTCGGGATCGTTGGCGTCGATCAAAAGCAGATCGCTCGCCTTGATACGCGAGAAATGCACCTGGTTCGGGTTCATCAGGAACTTCGTGCCGTCCTCGTTGACCGACAGCGAGAAATGATTGGCGACCGCCTCATGCATGTTGAGCCGCGCCGTCCAGCGGAAGGCGGCGGCGAGATCGACCCGCTCCTGGTAATAAGGCAGGTTGGTCAGCGTTTCCTTCTGCAGACGGGCAAGGCTCATCGAAAATCCTCCGGTTTGGCCGAGCATGCCGTGCATGGCGGCTGCCAGCAACCGCAAACTGATGGGTCAGGCGGCAGGCCGCGCCGTTTGCAGCCCGCCCAGCTCGACGATGAACTCGATCACTTCCTGCAGGCCTTTGCCGCGCGACAGATCGGTGAAGCCGAAAGGCCGCTTGCCGCGCATGCGGGCGGCATCCGCCTGCATGACGTCGAGGTTGACGTTCACATAGGGCGCCAGATCGCTCTTGTTGATGACGAGGAAGTCTGAGCGGGTGATGGCCGGGCCGCCCTTGCGCGGTATCTCCTCGCCCTGGCAGACCGAAATGACATAGAGGGTCAGATCGGCAAGGTCCGGCGAGAAGGTGGCGGCGAGATTGTCGCCGCCGGATTCGATGAAGACGATGTCGAGGTCGGGGAATTTGCGGTTCAACTCGGCGATCGCCCGCAGGTTGATCGAGGCGTCCTCGCGGATGGCTGTGTGCGGACAGCCGCCGGTCTCCACGCCGACGATGCGCTCCTCCGGCAGTGCCTGCAGGCGCGCCAGCATCATGGCGTCTTCCTTGGTGTAGATGTCGTTTGTGACGACGGCGATCGAGAACCGGTCGCGCAGCGCCTTGCAGAGCTTTTCGGTGAGCGTCGTCTTGCCGGAACCGACGGGGCCGCCGATGCCGATGCGCAGGGGACCATTGGGTTGGCTCATGCCGGAAACTCCGTGATGGCGAGGATTGCGAAGCCCAGCCCGATCAACAGGCAGAGCGGCGAGTAGAGGCGCCGGTCGAGCCGGGCGAAGGGCTGCTCCGGCGTCAGCCCGCGCCACCAGGGGGTGAAGCCGGCGATGCCTCGCCCGAAGAAGACCATCCCAAAGAGCAGCGCCGTGGCGGCGAGGCCCTGCCTGGGAAAGGGCGAGGCGAAGACGCCTTCAAGGGCCAGCGGCCATAGCGTCGCAAGCGCCAGGCACGCGGCGACGGCAAAGCTCGCGACGGGCGAGGGCATGTCGTCGACGCCGCGAAAGCCGACGACGGCGCGGGCGCAGGATTTCGCGTCCTTTCCCGGCCAGATGCCGCCTATGCCCCAATAGACATGCAGCGTGGTGATCAGCAGCAGGATGAGGGAGAGGACAAAGGCAAGTATGATCATGAGCGGAACAGACGCGAATATTGGGTTTCGTGCTTCATCGCCGCAATGTCGGATATCAAGGCCGAGCCGCCGAGGTCATCGAGCGTGGAGTTCGCGGCGCGAGCAGCTGTCGCGAGCGCCAACGGTTCGAAGCCGGCTAACAAAGCGGTGGCATCGACCTGTCCTACAACGCCGAGCCGGATAGCGGCCTGCACGAGGTTGGAGAAGAAGGCCTGCAGGAAGGCCGACAGCGCGTCCGCCAAGCCGATGCCATCGCTGCCAGCGATCGCGCCGACAGCGACGCAATAGGGGCAATCCGCAGGCAGGCGCTCGAGCGCATGACAAGGCCAGGCAGAGGCGGCTTTTTGGAAGGCGGCGCCTTGGAGCATGGTTTCCATGTGACGCTGCTGCGATCCGGCAAGCGCCTCGGCCAGCGCGGCGACTTCCGCGATATCGCCGCCGTCATGCGCGCGCCGCCAGCTTTCGGCAAAGAGCACCGCATCGTTCCAGCCCGAGCCCATCTCGACCAGCGTCTCCAGCCACTCGGCGAGATCCCCGCGATCGGCGACAAGTCCGTCATGCACGGCCCTTTCGAGGCCATGACTGTAGGAGAAGCCGCCGACCGGAAAGGACGGCGACAGCCAGGCCATCAGCCGCAGCAGTGCGGTACCGGACGGCTGGTCAGTCATGGTGATGGTGGTGATCGTGGTCGTGGTCATGATGCCATGCGCGTGATCATGATCGTGATGGTCGTGGCCGTGATGATCATGCGCATGGCCATGGTCGTGGCCATGTCCGGAATAGGCGCCGCGCACGGGACTGAACGGTTCCAGCACCTCGCTGACCGTGGCGCCGAGCCCTTCCAGCATCGCCTTGATGACATGGTCGCGCAGGATGAGGATACGGTCCGCCTCGATTGCCGCCGCGAGGTGGCGATTGCCGATATGCCAGGCAAGCTCGGTGAGATGCACGGTGTCGCGGGCGCGGATGTCGTAGACCTCTTCGGGCGCGGCGACGATCTCGAGCTGGCGGCCGTCCTCCAGCACCAGCCGATCGCCATTGCCGAGAGCCACCGGCTCGGGCAGATCGACCAACAGCCTGTCGCCGCCGGCGGTTTCGATGGCGCGACGGCGCAAATGCCGCTCGTCATGCGGCAAGATGGCTTTGTCGAAAGGTGTCGCCGCTCCGCCCTCGCCGGCCGGGAGCACCGAGACGGCGCGCGGAAATTTGGTGAAATCGGTGTTGATGTTGAGCTTCATTTCATGGCTCCGCCATTGGCTTGCGCCCGCGCCCGGGCGGGTCGCGACAGCACGCGATCGAAATAGGCGTTGACGCGATCTGAGTCGACCGAGAACCGGCCGGCGCGCGCCCAACCACCCATATCGCCGAGCAGAACGTCGACGGCGGAAAAGCGGTCGCCGAGCGCAAAAGGCTTGTCGCCGAGCCGGCGGTCTAGTGCCTTGACTTCCGAAGCGAAATCATGGGCGGCGGCAGGGCCGACATCGACGCGCAGCTCCTTGGGCAGGATGAAGCGGTGGCGCAATTTGTTCCACAGCGGCGCTTCGAACTCGCTCTGCGCGAAATGCATCCAAGAATCCAACTCGGCGCGGCCGGCGAGCCCGGGATCGGCGCCCATTCCCTTATCGGCATGCTTGTGCGCCAGATAGACGCAGATCGCCGCCGAATCAGTGATCGTCAGCTCGCCGTCGATCAGGATCGGCACCTTGCCGGAAGGGTTCAGCGCATAGGTCTCGGGCGAGCGCAGCTTCACCTCTACGAACTCATAGGATTGCCCGAGCTCCTCGAGCATCCAGAGCACGCGGCTGACCCGGGAACCTCGTGATCCGACGGCCTTGTACATGGTTCGAATCCTGCCTTTTCCCGGAGCCTAGACCATCCAAGCCATCAGCCCAATGACGATCAGGCGATGAGGTCGAAGAGCCGCAGGAATGAAATCCGGTAGCTAAAACAGAAAATACCGCTGCGCCATCGGCAGCACCGTCGCCGGCTCGCAAGTCAAGAGCTCGCCGTCGGCGCGCACCTCATAGGTTTCAGGGTCGACCTCGACATGCGGCGTGGCGTCGTTGAGCACCATCGAATGCTTGCCGATGCCGCCGCGCGTGTTCTCGACCGCGACCATCGCCTTCTCTACGCCAAGCCTGCCCTGCAAGCCGGCATCAAAAGCCGCCTTGGAGACGAAGGTGACCGAGGAGTTGGTCAGCGCCTTGCCGTAGGCGCCGAACATCGGCCGGTAGTGCATCGGCTGCGGCGTCGGGATCGATGCGTTGGGATCGCCCATCGGGGCGGCGGCGATTGTGCCGCCTACCAGCACCATCTCCGGCTTCACGCCGAAGAAGGCCGGGTTCCACAGCACGAGATCAGCGCGTTTCCCGGCCGTCACGGAGCCGATCTCCTTCGACAGGCCATGCGCGATCGCCGGATTGATGGTGTATTTGGCGATATAGCGGCGGACCCGGAAATTGTCGTTGTTGCCCGTCTCCTCAGCCAGCGCACCGCGCTGGCGCTTCATCTTGTCGGCGGTCTGCCAGCAGCGGATGGCCACCTCGCCGACGCGGCCCATGGCCTGGCTGTCGGACGAGATGATCGAGAAGGCGCCGATGTCGTGCAGGATGTCCTCGGCCGCGATCGTCTCCTTGCGGATGCGGCTTTCGGCAAAGGCGATGTCCTCGGGAATCGACGGCGACAAATGATGGCAAACCATCAGCATGTCGAGATGCTCGGCCAGGGTGTTGACCGTGTAAGGCCGCGTCGGGTTGGTCGATGACGGGATGACGTTGGGCAGGCCGCAGACCTTGATGATATCGGGCGCATGGCCGCCGCCGGCGCCCTCGGTATGGAAGGCGTGGATGGTGCGGCCCTTGATCGCGGCAACCGTGTTCTCGACAAACCCGGACTCATTCAGCGTGTCGGTGTGGATCATCACCTGCACGTCATAGTCGTCGGCGACCGAAAGGCAGCAGTCGATCGCGGCCGGCGTCGTGCCCCAATCCTCATGCAGCTTCAGCGAGCAGGCGCCGGCGAGCACCATTTCCTCCAGCGCTGCCGGCTTTGAGGCATTGCCCTTGCCGGACAGCCCGATATTCATCGGGAAAGCGTCGAAAGACTGGATCATGCGCGCCATGTGCCAGGGGCCGGGCGTGCAGGTGGTGGCCAAGGTGCCATGCGCCGGACCGGTGCCGCCGCCGAGCATCGTGGTGATGCCGCTCATCAGCGCTTCCTCGATCTGCTGCGGGCAGATGAAGTGGATATGCGCGTCGAAGCCGCCGGCCGTCAGGATCTTGCCTTCGCCGGCGATGATCTCGGTGCCCGGACCGATGATGATGGTGACGCCATCCTGGGTGTCCGGATTGCCTGCCTTGCCGATCGCGGCGATGCGACCGTCCTTCAGGCCGATATCGGCCTTGACGATCCCGGCGAGCGGGTCGACGACCAGCGCGTTGGTGATGACGGTGTCGACGGCGCCGCCCGCCCTAGATACCTGGCTCTGGCCCATGCCGTCGCGGATGACCTTGCCGCCGCCGAATTTCACTTCCTCGCCATGGACGGTAAAATCCTTCTCGACCTCGATAAAGAGCTGGGTGTCGGCAAGCCGCACCTTGTCGCCGACCGTGGGGCCGTACATCTGCGCATAGGCGGCACGGGAAATTCTTGCCATCAGCGATTGCTCCCAAAAGCGAGTTTGTGTGGGCGCGGAGCGCACATTGTCGCCATCCAATGGTCACGCAATGACCCGCTCGACGACACCTTCCGATCCCATTTGGCGGTTGAGGTGACCGAGTCAGCCCAAAACGACCGTTTTCCAAACCGAGGGAAGGAATATCCATGCGAAAGACGATACTTTTCGCGGCCGCCGCCAGCTTGATGATGGCGGGTGCGGCCGGCGCGCAGCAGCCCGCGCCGCAGCCGAGCCCGGCGCCTGCGGCACCTGCTGCCGCCGCGCCCAAGGCGCCGACGATCGAGAGCGTCAGCATCGTCGATATTACGGAACTGCCAAAGGACACGCAGACGCAGGTCAATCAGATCGTCGCCCAACGCGGCGACGCCGGCCTGCAGACCCTGCGCAAATCGATCGACGCGACACCCAAGGTGAAGTCCGCGCTCGAAGCCAAGGGAATGAGCTCGGCGCAGGTGATCGCCGCCAGCCTGCAGCCCAATGGCGCGCTGACGCTGATCACCAAGAAGGCGAGCTGACGACCAACGCTGGCGGGCCGGTTGCAGGCCCGTCAGCATCATCGCGAACGGAACCTCCCGCAAACAAGACTCGTTTCGCCTTTTTCGCCCCGCCACAAGTTCAACCAGGAGCGAGCGATGGCGAGCGCCCCGTGCCCCGGAACAGGATTTCCAGCCCTTGTCTTTCCAGCCCTTGTGGTGGCCATGCTTCTCGTGGTCGCCGCCCCAGCGTTCCCCGCGCAGCCGGCGGACGGCAAGCCGCCACTGGACAGCACCAAGCCGGGCGCGACGATCGTCGATTCCGATGTGCGGCAGGAGGAGGCGCTGTCGAAGACGGAGGCCGGCAAGGTCATCACCGCCATCGACCGCACGCGCGACAATATCGGCACCGTGCGCAAGACGACCAAGCTGGATACCGTCGATATCGTTTTCCTGACGGATGCCGCGCGCAGCGAAGGCGGGCCGCCGCCTGCGATCGAGAACAAGGTAAAGCAGCATCAGGAAGACGTCGCGGAGCTGCGGCAGGAGATCGAAGCGAACGCCCTGCTCTTCAACGCCATCGATTCGCGGCGCGTGCAGGCCGAGGACGTGCTTGCCGTCGAGTTCGACAATCCCGGGAAGGTCGTCATCTACGCGGCCGCCAAGCCGCCGAAGTGATTTGAGCGCGCCGCCACGCCTCACAGCTTGCCCATCACCTTCCGTTGAAATCCATAGACCTCGCGCCTGCCGCCGAGCGGCACCAGCGTGACGTCACGTTCCTGGCCCGGCTCGAAGCGCATGGCCGTGCCGGCGGCGATGTCGAGCCGCATGCCGCGGGCGCGTTCGCGGTCGAATTTCAGGCCCTCATTGGTCTCGAAGAAATGATAGTGGCTGCCGACCTGGATCGGACGGTCGCCGCT
>NZ_RZSN01000169.1:0-12534 GCF_003997315.1 Mesorhizobium sp. M1A.F.Ca.IN.020.04.1.1 | reverse complement strand
GCGCGCAACGGTTGCAGCGACAAGCGCCGCCGGCCAGGCTTTTGCAGCAATCGCCGCCGGCGACTGCATCACCGCCTTCCTGCATCCCGGCTTCCATATGGTCGCCTATCCGGTGAGCAAAGGCAGCGCCTTCAATCTGGCCGCCTTCACCAAGGGCGAGCGCATCGCCGAAGGCTGGTCCGGCCATGCCGATCCCGCCATTCTCGCCAGCGCCATGCGCGGCACGTCGCCCGCGCTGGCGAGACTCGCCGCGCTCGCCGGGCCTTGGACGGCGTTTCCGATCCACACCGTCGAGCAGGCTCGCTGGACGATGCCGCAGGTAGCCCTGATCGGAGACGCGGCGCACGCCATGACCCCGTTCGCGGCGCAGGGCGCGGCGATGGCGATCGAGGATGCCGCGACGCTCGCCGATCTGGTCGCCGACTTCCCCGGCGATCGGCGGCAGAACCTCTCCACATGGGAAAATCGCAGGCGCCCGCGCATCGAGAAGGTGATCAGACGCGGCGCGCTCAACCGCCTGGCCTGGCACGCATGGGGCCCGGTTGCGATCGCGCGCAACCTGGTGTTGGCGACGCGGCCGGCGGAGAAACTCGCGGGAGATTTGGACTGGCTCTATGGCTGGGAGGAGCGGAACAGGCGGTGAGGCGTTCGCTGCAGCGGTGTCCTGCACGACCGCCAATGCTACCGCGCCTCGACAACTATGGAAGGCGAGACCGGCAGCGCGCTTCACCAACCGGTCGCTCAAAAGCCCCGGCCGTTGGCGGCCGGGCTTCTCGAATTGGCGTCAGAAGCTCAGTGCAGGATCTGCGACAGGAACAGTTTCGTGCGCTCATGGCGCGGATTATCGAAGAACTCGGCCGGCGTGTTCTGCTCGACGATCTGGCCCTGATCCATGAAGATCACCCGGTTGGCGACCTTGCGGGCAAAGCCCATCTCGTGGGTGACGCAAAGCATCGTCATGCCTTCCTCGGCAAGGCCAACCATCGTCTCCAGCACTTCCTTGATCATTTCAGGGTCGAGCGCCGAGGTCGGCTCGTCGAACAGCATGATGCGCGGGTTCATGCAGAGCGAGCGGGCGATCGCCACGCGCTGCTGCTGGCCCCCGGAGAGCTGTCCAGGATATTTGTTGGCCTGCTCCGGGATCTTGACGCGCTTCAGGAAATGCATGGCGATTTCCTCGGCCTGCTTCTTCGGCGTCTTGCGCACCCAGATCGGCGCCAGCGTGCAATTCTCCAGAATGGTGAGATGCGGGAACAGGTTGAAGTGCTGGAACACCATGCCGACCTCGCGGCGCACCTCGTCGATCTTCTTCAGATCGTTGGTGAGTTCCTTGCCGTCGACGATGATCTTGCCCTTCTGGTGCTCTTCCAGGCGGTTGATGCAGCGGATCATGGTGGACTTGCCGGAGCCGGACGGGCCGCAGATGACAATGCGCTCGCCGCGCATCACCTTTAGGTTGATGTCTTTCAGCACATGGAACTCGCCATACCATTTGTGCATGCCGACGATGTCGATGGCGACATCTGTCGTCGAGATGTGCATCTTCTTGGCATCGACCTTGAGGTCTTCCGCGCTGACGGCGTTTTCGGTGGCCATAGCCAATTCCCCTTTTTATCGTTTGTAGCCGGTGTCCAACCGGCGCTCGGTATACATTGAATAGCGCGACATGCCGAAGCAGAACAGCCAGAACACGAAGGCGGCGAAGATCAAGCCGGACTTCGGGGTCTGCGGCGTCGCCCAGTTGGGATCGGAGAAATTCTGCTTCACCACGCCGAGCAGGTCGAACATCGAGATGATGAGCACCAGGCTGGTATCCTTGAACATGCCGATGAAGGTGTTGACGATGCCGGGAATGACCAGCTTCAAGGCCTGCGGCAGCACGATCAAGCCCATCTTCTGCCAATAGCCGAGGCCGAGCGAATCGGCGCCCTCATATTGGCCCTTCGGGATCGCCTGCAGGCCGCCGCGCACCACTTCCGCCATATAGGCGGCGGCAAACAGCGACACGCCGATCAGCGCCCTGAGGTACTTGTCGAAGGTGACGCCCTCGGGAAGGAAAAGCGGCAGCATGACGCTGGCGAAGAACAGCACGGTGATCAGCGGAATGCCGCGCACCGTCTCGATGAAGACGACGCAAAGCCATTTGACGATCGGCATCTGGGAGCGACGGCCGAGCGCCAGAGCGATGCCCAGGGGCAGCGACACGGCCATACCAACGAAGGAGAGACTGAGCGTCACCAGCAGCCCACCCCAGCGCGAGGTCTCGACATGCGGCAGGCCGAACACGCCGCCGACCAAAAGGAAGTGGGCGACGACCGGCAGCACGAGGAAGAGCAGGATGGCGTTCAGCCCCTTGCGCGGCACGCGCGGGATCAGCATCGGCACCAGCAACACCACGAACAGGATGGCGACCAGGATAGGCCGCCAGCGTTCCTCGATGTGATAGGTGCCGAACATGAACTGGCCGAACTTGGCGTTGACGAAAGCCCAGCAGGCGCCGGTCCAGCCGTCGGGCTGGATACCGCCTTGCGAGACGGTGGCGCAGACCGTGCGGTCCGGCCCGGTCCACACTGCGTTTATGAAGGCCCAGTTGATGACCTGCGGCAGGATCCAGGCGACTATGGCGATGCCGAGGATGGTCAGGATAGTGTCGCCAACCGAGGCGGTCAGGTTCTTGCGCACCCAGGCATAGGCGCCGCGCTCGCCAGGAGGCGCCGACTGCGCCAGCGCCATCTCCGTGCGCACCCAGGACATACCATGTTCCTGCATGGCCCTACCTTTCCACCAGCGCCATTCTGGCGTTCACCACGTTCATCACTGCAGAGGTGACGAGGCTCAGCACTAGATAAGCGATCATCATAAGGAACACGCCTTCGACCGCCTGGCCGGTCTGGTTGAGCACCGTGCCGGCGGTGGCCGTGAGATCGGGGTAGCCGATGGCGATCGCCAGCGACGAGTTCTTGGTCAGGTTCAGATACTGGCTGGTGAGCGGCGGGATGACGATGCGCATCGCCTGCGGAATCACCACCAGGCGCAGGATCGGCCCGGAACGCAGGCCGAGTGCAGCCGCCGCTTCGCTCTGGCCTTTGCTCACGCCCTTGATGCCGGCGCGCACGATCTCGGCGATGAAGGCGGCCGTGTAGAAGGAAAGCGCCAGCAGGAGCGACAGGAACTCAGGCTTGATCTGAAATCCGCCCGTCAAATTGAAGGTCGACTGCTTCGGGAAGTCGAAGGTAAGCGGCATGCCGGCGAGCAGGAAGGCGAGCACGGGCAGTCCGACGATCAGGCCGACCGAGGTCCAGAACACCGGGAATTGCTGGCCGGTGGCCATCTGCCGCTGGCGCGCCCGGTGCGCGACAAACCATGCCATGGCCAGCGCTACGACAAATGCAACCAGGATCAGCCAGGAGCCGTCGCCCCAGATGCCGCGCGGAAAATAGAAGCCGCGCTGGTTGAGGAAGGAGCCGAACGGCAGGTGATAGCTCTCGCGCGGCGGCGGCAGCACCGCGAGCACGCCCGAATACCAGAAGAAGATGACCAGCAGCGGCGGGATATTGCGGAAGATCTCGACATAGACCGTGCAGATCTTACGGATCAGCCAATTTTGCGATAGCCGGCCGATGCCAATGATGAAGCCGACTATGGTGGCGAGGACAATGCCGGCGGCGGCAACGATGATTGTGTTGAGCAGGCCGACGATGAGCGCACGACCATAGGTTGCGTCCGACGTGTAGGCAATCGGCGTGTCGGAGATATCGAAACCGGCCCTGTTCCTGAGGAACTGGAAGCCTGAAGCGATGTGAAGGCGCTGGAGGTTCTCGATGACGTTGTTGACGATCCACCAGATCGAAACGAACAGAAGAATTACGACCAGCGTCTGAAAGAACAGGGCGCGTATTTTCGGGTCATTGATGAAGGAGCCGCGACCCGGCTCCTGCCGAAGAATTTCCTGCGAAGCCATAGACGATCCCCTGAAAAGAGAAACCGGGAGGCAGACGACCTGCCTCCCGGATCACATTTCAATCAGCGAACCGGCGGACCATATTGCAGGCCGCCCTTCGTCCACAGAGCGTTGATGCCGCGCGCGATCTTGAGCGGGCTGCCCGAGCCGACATTGCGCTCGAACATTTCGCCGTAGTTGCCGACCGCCTTGATGATGTTGACAACCCAGTCGTTGGAGAGGCCGAGATCGGCGCCGTACTTGCCATCGGGCTCAGTGCCAAGGAGGCGCTGGATGTTCGGATCGGTCGACGACTTCATCTCCTCGACATTGGCCTGCGTGATGCCGGCTTCCTCGGCATTGAGCAGCGCAAAATACGTCCACCGCGCGATATGGGCCCATTGATCGTCGCCCTGGCGCACGGCCGGACCGAGCGGTTCCTTGGAGATGATCTCGGGCAGCACGACGTGGTCGGCGGGCGAGGAGAGCGTCAGGCGGATGCCGTAAAGGCCGGACTGGTCGGTGGTGTAGGCGTCGCAGCGGCCGGAATCATAGGCGGCGTTGACCTCTTCCAGCTTCTCGAACACGACGGGGTTGTACTCCATCTTGTTCTTCTTGAAGTAGTCGGCGAGGTTGAGCTCCGTGGTGGTGCCGCTCTGCACGCAGACCGCGGCGCCCGAAAGCTGCAGTGCGGAGTTCACACCCGGCAGCTTCTTGGCGTTGATCATGAAGCCCTGGCCGTCATAATAGGTGACGCCGACAAAATCGAGGCCGAGCGCGCTGTCGCGGTTGCTCGTCCAGGTGGTGTTGCGCGAGAGGATATCGATCTCGCCCGACTGCAGGGCGGTGAAACGCTCCTTGGCGCTGAGCGGCGTGAACTTGACCTTGGAGCCGTCACCGAAGACGGCGGCCGCAACGGCGCGGCAGAAATCCGCATCGATGCCCTTCCAGTCGCCCTTGTCGTCCGGCGCCGAGAAGCCGGCGAGGCCGGTCGAGACGCCGCACTGGACGAAGCCCTTCTGCTTGACGGTGTCGAGCGTGCCGGCCGAAGCGGCGGACGCCATGAGCCCGAGCGCGGCGGCGCCAAGCATGCCCAATGCAATGTGTTTCATGACCCACAGACCCTTTTCTGTTACAGGCGCCCCTAATTGCAGGCGACGCTTGATCTTTTTTCGTTTGTGAATGCAGCTCCCACTTGGGCCCGCTCCCGGACCCGCATCGTTTCGCCGATGCACTGCCTCCCATTCACGAAACGCATCGAAGGCGATTATTCCTGTGAGGTCAAGGGAAATGACCGAATTGCGACACGTTTGAAAACCGATTGCCGCAAATCACCGAATTGCAGCCAAAAGCGCCCGCAAATTGGCCAAGAGCTGCAGCCGGGACCGGCAAGTCCGGCGCCATCGAAATTTTGGCCATTACCTGAACTCCCGCCTCTTACTACTTGTTGGCGGCAATGGAAGGACTGGCGTGATTCGTAGCGAAGAAAGGCGCGCCAGGCTGCCTCCGGCGCATCGTCGCCGGAAGCCTGCAAAGAGCACGAAAGATGAGCCGGCGACCTCTCATTTGGCCCAGCCAAACACCATCGCTTGGCGGGTTCGCAGCGGTTGCGCGACCAGTTCCATCGCTCTATGGCTGAGCCCCTGACACACTGCGACGAGCGACGAACTATGGGCGACGAGCGACGAACTATGGCGACAGACGGCAGCAACATAGGCATCAACACGCGGCTTGCCCATTCCGGCAACAACCCGCGCGACTATTTCGGCTTCGTCAATCCGCCGGTCGTGCATGCCTCGACGGTGCTTTACCCCGACGCCGCCTCGATGGCCTCGCGCAGCCAGAAATACACCTACGGGACGCGCGGCACGCCGACGATGGATGCGCTCACGCTCGCCGTCGATGCGCTGGAAGGGTCGGCCGGCACGATCGCCGTGCCGTCGGGACTGGCTGCGGTGACGATTCCCCTGCTCACCTTCGTCTCGGCCGGCGATCATGTTTTGATCGTCGATTCGGTCTATCACCCGACGCGGAATTTCGCCGATACGATGCTGAAGCGGCTCGGCATCGAAGTCCAATATTACGATCCGCGCATCGGCGCCGGAATTGCATCGCTGATCAAGCCCAACACCAAGGTGGTGTTCACCGAGTCGCCGGGATCGAACACCTATGAGGTGCAGGACATTCCGGCGATCGCCAAGGCGGCGCATGCGGCAAACGCGCTCGTCATGATGGACAACACCTGGGCGACGCCGCTCTACTTCAAGCCGCTCGACCACGGCGTCGACATCTCGATCCATGCGGCAACCAAATACCCGGCCGGCCATTCGGACGTCCTGCTCGGCCTGGTCTCGGCCAATGAGGCTTGCTGGAAGCAGCTCTATGAAGGGTTCTGCACGCTGGGCTGCTGTTCGGGCCCGGACGACATCTACCAGACGCTGCGCGGCCTGCGCACCATGGGGGTGAGGCTGGAGCAGCACCAGAAGAGCGCGCTCGAAATCGCGCGCTGGCTGGAGGAGCAGCCGAGCGTGGCGCAGGTGCTGCATCCGGCGCTGCCGAGCCATCCCGACCATGCGCTCTGGAAGCGCGATTTCTGCGGCTCGAGCGGCGTCTTTTCGATCGTTCTGAATGGCGGCGGACAGAAGGCGCAGCACGCCTTCCTCGACGCGCTGACCATCTTCGGCCTCGGCTACTCCTGGGGCGGCTATGAGAGCCTTGCGGTGCCGGTTTTCCTCGGCGACCGCACCATCGCCAAGGGCTCCTATGCCGGGCCGCTGATCCGCCTGCAGATCGGGCTGGAAGACGTCGAGGACCTCAAGGCCGACATCCAGCGCGGCCTCGCCGCCGCGGCCGAGGCCTGAGCGACGGTGCTAAATGCCGTTGCCAAACTGAATCCGCGGACGGCCGTAAAGCCTTGGCGCGATTGAGAAAGCCGAGGCCGCTGGCGGCATCTCGCAGGCGATCCGCGCTGCAATAATATTCTCTCCAGCCGCGAATATACGGATTGGTTTGGCTTCCAAATCCGTGGCTTCGGCGGCATTTCGGGCAGCGCAAATTCCACCATTCGACAGTTCAAGCCATTCGACCTGGGGCTGCCATGGCGTTCCGCCTCTTCGTTCCGATCCTTGCCGGCGCGACGCTGCGCGAGCGGCTGCTTGCCTGCATCGGCGCGACCATCGGCATCGCGCTGACCGGCGTGATCAGCGGGCTCGCCATGGGCAACGGACCGCATGTGGCGATGCTGGTGGCGCCGATGGGCGCGTCCGCCGTGCTGCTCTTTGCCGTTCCGTCGAGCCCGTTGGCGCAGCCCTGGTCGATCATCGGCGGCAACACGATCTCCGCGCTGGTCGGCGTGACGGTGGCGCATTTCGTGCACAACCCGGTGATCGCCTCCGGGCTGGCGGTGGCGCTGGCGATCGCCGCCATGTCGTTTACGCGCTCACTGCATCCGCCGGGCGGTGCGGCAGCCCTCACCGGCGTGCTTGGCGGGCCGGCCGTGATCAGCGCCGGCTTCCTGTTTCCCTTCGTGCCGGTGGCGCTGAACTCGATCATATTGGTGACGCTCGGTTTCCTGTTCCACAAGCTGTCGCGGCGCAACTATCCGCATGTGCCTCAGCCTGCCGCCAACAGCCACGGCACAGCCGACCGACCGCCGGCGGAGCGCGTCGGCTTCCGGCCCGAGGATGTCGATGCCGCCCTGGCGGCACTCGACGAGACCTTCGACATCGACCGTGACGACATCGAAAGGCTGCTGCGCCAGGTCGAGCTGCAGGCGATGGTGCGCGCGCATCGGACGCTGCTCTGCCGGGACATCATGTCCCGCGACGTGATCTCGATGTCGGAGAACGCCACCGCCGACGAGGCGCGCAAGCAGCTTCTCGACCACAATATCCGCACCCTGCCGGTGGTCGACGCCGAGGCGAGGCTGGTCGGCGCCGTCGGCCTGCGCGAACTGACGCAAGCGACCGACACCGTGAAGGGCGTGATGTCGAAGGCCGGCACGGCCTCGCCCGAGACGCCGGCGATGAGCCTGCTGCCGCTGCTGACCGACGGGCGCAGCCATGCGGTGGTGATCGTCGACGCCGGACGGCATATTCTCGGACTCATCACCCAGACCGATCTGCTTGCCGCCGCCGCCCGCGCGCAGGCCGCAGACAGGCCGCCGCTGAAAGCTGTAGCATAGCGCGCGACTGGATCGGGAAAATCCGGGAACCTTTTGCCGGCAGGCGCGTCCAATTGCCCGGATGCAACGCCTGTCGGGAGATCGGGGCGCGATGATGAAGTCAGCAAGTCAGGCCGCCGCGGTTTCGGCGGCGGAGGCCGGCGAGATGGCGTTGGTGCGCCGGGCCCTGGCACGGGACCCGGGCGCCTTTCGCTTGATCATCAAGACGTACAACCAGCGGCTCTACCGCATCGCGCGCGGCGTGGTACGCAACGACGCCGAGGCCGAGGACATCGTGCAGGAAGCCTATATGCGCGCCTTCGCCAGCCTCGACAGCTTCCGCGGCGATGCCTCGCTCTCGACCTGGCTGTCGCGCATCGTCATCAACGAGGCGCTCGGCCGGCTGCGCAAAAAAAAGCGCATCGTGGCAATGCCTGAAAACCCTGACGCGCAGATCATCCGGTTTCCGTTGAATTCAAATGACCTGAACCCTGGCGACGATCCGGAGCGGACAATGGCGCAGCGGCAGATCCTCGGGCTTGTCGAGCGGGCGACCGACAGCCTTCCCGATGTCTATCGCACGGTCTTCGTCGCCCGCGTCATCGAGGGATTGAGCATCGAGGAAACTGCCGACCTGCTCGGCATCAGGCCGGAAACGGTGAAGACAAGGCTGCACCGGGCGCGTGCCTTGGTGCGCAAGGCGCTGGACGACGAGATCGGCCCGGTGCTGCTCGACGCTTTTCCTTTCGCCGGCCGGCGCTGCGAACGGCTCACGCAGGCGGTGATGAAGAGGCTGGGGTTCGAGGCCTGAGGCGCGTTCAGATTTTGCGAAGCCCGCGTTGAGGATAGGCATCGCCGCCATCGCCTCGTCATCCTGGGCGTAGCAGGAGCAAAGCGACGCGCGCAGACCCTAAGATGACGAAGTGATGAGTATGTGTCCCGCGACTTTTCCCGGGAACGTTTCGCCCTCTCCCGCATCCAATGGCCGTCAACTGAGAATGAAGCCCGGTGCCAATGTGCCCGGCGAAGGAGATGCCATGTTTATCCGACCGACCGCAGCCCTCGCAGCCTTCCTCCTCGTCAGCGCAGCGCCGCTGGCTGGAGCCGCCGAGAAGCCGACCGACCCGCAGATCGCCCATATCGCCTATACGGCCGGCGTGCTCGACATCGAGGCGGCGAAGCTGGCGATCCAGAAGTCGAAAACCAAGGAGGTCGTCGACTTTGCCAAGGATATGGAGCGCGACCACGAGGCGGTGAACAAGCAGGCTCTCGACCTGGTGAAGAAGCTGAAGGTGAAGCCGGAAGACAACGCCACCAGCCAGGCGCTGACCAAGGCGGCGAGGGAAGAGCGCGCCAAGCTGGCAAAGCTCGAGGGCACTGCCTTCGACAAGGCCTATATCGAGAACGAGGTCGCGTATCACAAGCAGGTCAACGGCGCGCTCGAAACCCTGCTCATTCCTTCGGCCAGCAATGCCGAGTTGAAGAGCCTGCTCGAGACGGGGCTGAAAATCTTCCAGGGACATGAGCAGCATGCCGAGCATGTCGCCGGCACGTTGAAATGAGGGCGGGCGCGTTATCGCTGCTCGGCTCGCTGGCGCTGGCGCTTGTCCCTTCGCCGGCGCTCGCCGCCACCATCGAGGTGACGATCGACAGGCTGGTCTACTCGCCGGCGAGCGTCGAGGCCAAGGTCGGCGACACGATCGAGTGGGTGAACAAGGACGTCATCGCCCACACCGCGACAGTGAAGGGCGGCTGGGAGGTGATGATCCCGCCGAAATCGAAAGGCAGGATCACCCTCAAGCGAGTGGGAGCGGTCGACTATTTCTGCCGCTTCCACCCCAACATGAAGGGGCACCTCAACGTGGCGCCCTAATCCGCCGCTGGGTCGCGCCGAAACGAGGCGCGCCGTGCCTCGCTCAGCCGGGTGACGTGCGTCCATGAGCCGTCATAGATGGGCTGGCGCCGCTCGATCCAGGCGCTGAGCCCTTCGCCGAGGTCGGCGGTCGGGGCCATGCGGGCGAACTGCTCGGCCTCGACCATCAGGCCTTCGGCGATGCTAAGGTTGATGCCGCGCGCCACCGCGGTGAGGATGCCAGCCACGGCCGCCTGCGAATGGCGGATGATGCGGTTCGCAAGATCGAGCGCGGCCGGCATCAGCTCCTCATGCGCCACGACTTTGTTGACCAGCCCGAGCTCCAGCGCCCGCGCGGGCGAGAAAGGCTCGCCGGTAAGCAGCAACTCGAGCGCGCGTTTGCGCCCGGCAAGCCTTGGCAGGCGCTGCGTGCCGCCGAAGGTCGGCGGCATGGCGAGCTTTGTTTCCGGCTTGGCGAACAGGGCGCGGTCGCTGGCGACCGCCAGCGGCACCGCCTCGGTGATCTCGCAGCCACCGCCGAAGGCAAGGCCGTTGACGGCGGCGATGACCGGCTTGCGGAACGCTTCCAGCCGCGCCGTCAGCCGCTGGCCGCGCATGACGAAATCGCGCAGCGCGACATCCGTGCCTTCGGCCACGCTCGCCGCGAATTCGTGGATGTCGCCGCCGGCCGAGAAGGCGCGCTCCCCTGCCCCGGTGAGGATCACGGCACGCACGGCATCGTCGGTCTCTATCCTGTCGAGGATCGCCAGCAGGCGGTCGATTAGGTCGTAATTCAGGGCATTGAGCTTTTCGGGGCGGTTGAGCGTCAGCACCGCGACGCGGTCGCGGATTTCGCAAAGCACGGGCTCGGTCATAGTGTTCTCCTTAGCCGTTCGTTTTTCTCCGCAATTCCGGACGGAAGCCGCTGCGCAGTTTCCTGGAATTGCTCTGTGGAACGGCTGCAAGGGATCAGCTTTCGGCTTGTTTGTATATTCACTAGTCGGTATACTTCATGGATGATCGAGAAGCCCAATCCAACCAGGAAACGCCTCGTCGACGCGGCGGCAAAACTCTTCTATGCCGAAGGCATCGGCCGCGTCAGCGTCGATGCCGTGGCGGAAAAGGCGGGGCTGACCAAGCGCACGCTCTACTACCACTTCAAGAGCAAGGACGAGCTGATCACGGCCTATCTCGACAGCCGCGACCAGCCGAACCTCAAGCAGATGGCCGGCTGGTTCGAGGCGGCGCAAGGCGGCGCGGACAAGAAGGTCGCGGCGATCTTCACCCATCTGGCGCGCGTGACGCGGCACGTCAAATGGAAGGGCTGCGGCTTCCTGCGCACGGCCGCCGAACTCGCCGCGATGCCCGGCCATCCGGCGGTGAAGGCGGGCTCGCGCCATAAGAGCAATTTCGAGAAATGGCTGGCGGGCGAGCTTTCTAGCCATGGCGTGCGCGAGCCGAAGATGCTGGCGCGCGAGATCGTGCTTCTGATGGACGGCGCCTTTTCCAGCATGCTGATCCATCACAATCCCGACTACATCACCGCCGCCGGCCACGCCGCCGCGACGCTGGTGCGGGCGCGGATGGCAGCGGCGTAGACCTCGCCTGGCGTCCTGACCCCGTGGACCGCGGCGGGCAATTCCGGCAGCCTCAGCCGCGCGCTGCCCCCTCCTCTGCCAGCAGCCAGTCGATCATGGTGGCGGCGGGCGCGGGCGGACGGTCCGGTGCGAGAATCGAGAGAGCGCGGCCGGTCGGCACGCGCAATTCGGGAAACGGCGCCACCAGCGAGCCGGCGGCAAGGGCGCGCGACACCAGCGCCTCATGCCCCATCAAAACGCCAGCGCCGTCGACGGCGGCCTGCACAGCCATGCTGTAGAGCGAGAATTCGGAACCTGTTTCGATCGACGGGCCTTTCACGCCGGCGACTTCGAACCAAAGGCTCCAATCCTCCGTCCAGGTGGTGTCCCAGAGCAGGAACTGCGAGGAAAGTTCGGCCGGCGTCTTCAATTGTCTGGCCAACGCCGGCGCGCAGACAGGAAAGATGACGTCGTCGCAGAGCTTGAAGGATCGGTCGGCGCCCGATCTGGTGAGGAAAATAGCGAGGTCGAAAGGCTCGCGCCGGAAGTCCGGCGGCTCTTCCAGCGCATGGATGGAGGGGCGCAGCGCCGGATGCGCCGCGCGCAAGGCCGGCAGCCGCGGCGCCAGCCAGAGCTGCGCGATCGAAGGCAATGCCGCGACGCTGACCTGCGGCCGGGGCGCCGAGATCCGCAATTCCTGAACGGCGAGCCCCAAAGCGTCGAAGGCGGTGGAAAACGAGGGCAGCGCCGAACGCCCAGCATCGGTGAGGTGCAGTCCTTGCGCGTGACGCACGAATAGCGGAGAGCCTAGCCAAGCCTCCAGCGCCTTCACCTGATGCGAGACGGCGGCGGGGGTCACGCCGAGTTCGTCCGCCGCCTTGGCAAAGCTTTCATGGCGTGCCGCCGCCTCGAAGGCCCTGAGGACGTTGAGCGGCGGCATGCGCGGTCGCGGCGGATTGACGGCCATCTGCAGCTTTCCCAATGCCGCGCCGCCTGCCATGAC
>NZ_RZSN01000168.1:0-12560 GCF_003997315.1 Mesorhizobium sp. M1A.F.Ca.IN.020.04.1.1 | reverse complement strand
CGTCTGCGACGAATACCGGTCCAACAACACCTGCAAGCGAAGCCACAACGAATACGACTACAACGACACCTACGGCCCGTTCGCGAGCTGGCAGGGCTGCGTCGAAGTGCGTCCCTACCCTTACAATGTCGACGATACGCCTGCGTCCGGCGGGCCGAACAACACCGGCATCGGGGTCGGCGACCCGGCGACCATGTTCGTGCCGATGTTCGCGCCCGACGAACCCGGCAACCACTGGAAGGTGACGCAGGATCCCGACGAGCCGAACCCCGCGACCTACGGCGCCGCCAACAGCTGGTGGAACGACGATCCGTCGAGCACCACCGGCAAGACGCGCCAATCCAACATGGCCAAATATTTCATGCCGCGGCCGATCAATGCGCCGGTGCTGGCAACGGGCGCCGGTCCCAACTATAGCTGCACCACGACGCCGGTCACGCCGCTCACCGACGTCACCACTGCGGACGGGCTGGCGGCCATCAAGGCGGCTGTCGACCTGATGCAGCCCAACGGCAACACCAACGTGCCGGAAGGCATGGCCTGGGGCTGGCGCACCGTTTCCAGCGGGGCGCCGTTCACCGAAGGGCGGCCGGAGACCGAACGCGGCAACGACAAGGTCGTCATCGTGCTTACCGACGGCGAGAACACCTATTCGACGGTGAACTCCGATCCGGCCGGCAACAAATCGACCTATGCCGCCTACGGCTATACCGGCGTCGGCTACAAAGGCACCTCGGTCACCCGCCTGTTCGGCGGCACCTCCAGCGACATCGGCCAGTTCAACTATTCCTCGGGCAACTACACCAACGCGCTCAACGAGCAGATGGCCAAGCTCTGCGACCACGCCAAGGCGGCCAACATCATGGTGATGACGGTTGCGCTCGACATGTCCGCGACCGACGCCGGCGACAAGCAGGCGATGGACGCTCTGAAGACCTGCTCATCCGACTCCCGCTTCCGCAAGGATCCCGCCGACCCCAGCAAGCCCGCCAAGCTTTTCTGGAATGCAACCGGCGCGACGCTGTCCGACAATTTCAAGGAGATTGCGAACGAGCTATCGAATTTGCGCGTGGTGGGGTAAGGGACATAAACTGACACCGGCGCGCCAAGAAGCGAAAAGGCAGGATCAGGGGCTTGATTTCAGATAGTATTCTCTTTCCCCTTCATCGGAGGATGCTGAGATGCTGTCAGACCTCGCGAAACTGATCGAGCAGGATCATTTAGCCCTGGATGCCTTCGTCAAGGGCAATCCCGAACCATTGAAAAGTCTCTTCTCACAACGGGATGACGTCGTCATCGCCAATCCATTCGGCCCGCCGGCAAAAGGATGGAAGAAGGCTGCCGAAACGATGGACCGTGCCGCTACCAACTACCGAGACGGAGAGATTATCGGCTTCGACCGAATTTCCGAGTACGCAACGACGGATTTGGGTTACATCATCGAGATCGAGCGGGTCCGATCCAAGGTCGGCGGCAGCGACAAGCTTGTTCCGATCTCACTTCGAACCACCACTATATTTCGGCGGGAGAAAGGCGCGTGGAAGATCGTCCTTCGTCATGCCGATCCTATAACCTCGCCTCGTCCGGCAGCCTCGATCGTCGGTGAGTAGAAAGGCTGCCAAAGCCTGCGGCACTGCCCGCCCTGGCGCAACGAACGGCGCCGGCAAGTCCCTTGCGCTCGTGCGCGGCACAAGGCACATGTCCGTACCCGCCGGCATCGGACCTTCTCTGCCGCAGGTGCTGGAGATCAAGCCATGCCCGACGCCGCCAACCATCTGACCTTCGCGCTGATCTGCCTCGGCATGGTGCTCACACCCGGCCCGAACATGATCTATCTGATCTCGCGCTCGCTGTCGCAAGGGCCGAGGGCCGGGCTGATCTCGCTGGGCGGCGTGGCGCTGGGCTTCCTGTTCTATGTGGTGTCCGCGGCCTTGGCATCACCGCGCTGATCTTCGCCGTGCCTTATGCCTATGACGCGCTGCGCTTTGCCGGCGCGCTCTACCTGCTGTGGCTCGCCTGGCAGGCGCTAAGGCCCGGCGGCCGCTCGCCATTCCAGGTGCGCGAGCTGCCGAAGGACAGGCCGCGCAAGCTGTTCGTCATGGGGCTGATGACCAACCTGCTCAATCCGAAGGTGGCGGTGCTCTATCTGTCGCTCTTGCCGCAGTTCATCAACCCGGCCAAGGGCCATGTGCTGTCGCAGCTTCTGGTGCTCGGCGTGACGCAGATCTCGATCAGCCTGACCGTCAACGCCATCATCGCGGTGACGGCGGGCTCGATCGCCACCTTCCTCGCCGGACGGCCGTTCTGGCTGGTCGTCCAGCGCTGGATGATGGGCACGGTGCTGACGGCGCTGGCTTTGAAGATGGCGACCGAAGCGCAGCGCTGAGATCGGATGATCAGGGCTATGGCTGTTATCCGCTGAAGGCCTGCTTCAAAAACGTGTGGACGTCGCTTGCCGATTTTTCGGCCGCAGCTGCGTTGTACTCCACCCGGTGGCCGTACTGCTCGGTGCCCGTCTTGAATGACGGGGAGGCAAAGGCGTGGCGAGCGCCCTTGAAGACATCAAGCTGCACGGCGCTGCCCTTGCCGCTGCGCTGCGCCATCATCTCCCGGCAATTTTTGGCAGGGGTCCAATCGTCGAGCTCGCCGATGAGGATCAATGTCGGGACCGCCACGTCGCCATTCGTAGCCGAACAATTCGGATAGTAAGCGACAGCCGCCTTGAACTTGCGATCCATCAGCCGCTCGGCGCCGCCAAGTTGCACGGCCGCGAGCGTTGCGATCCCACCGGCGGAGAACCCCATCAACGCTGTGCGCTGCGGGTCGACGAAACTCAATTTGGACAGGAACTCCAAGGCGCCGTAGGCGTCATAAACGCGATCAGCAAACAGGCTGCCATCAGCGAGCAGGCCGTGATCACACGTCTCGCGAATACCGCGCGTGCTGAAGCTGTCGACAACGAGTACGACGTAACCCCAGGAAGACAGCCGCTGCGACCAGGTTTTCTCTACAGTTGGGAATAGGCCCGAACATCCATGGAGAACGACGACCGCCGGGAACGGCCCCTCACCCGGCGGTCGCGTCAGATACCCATTCAATGGCGTGCCAGGAATGGCCTGGAGCGCTCGCCCGTTTTGTTGCGCAATGCGCTGCTGAAACGGCGTCGGCTTCACGGCCGCGCTTTCAAAGTGCACCAACTCGTCAGCGTTGGCACGCATAGTATCAATGCAGCCGACAGCCCAAAGCCCGGCCACGAATGCCGCCCCCTTGAGCGACCTCAAGAACATCTTCATGAACCAGGCTCGGCAAACCGCTTCGGGCCGTCTGCTTTGTTCGAGCCGGCGCGGCCTACATCGGCCGGCGGATGGGCCGGATATCCTGCGGCTCCACCACCTTGCGATAGAGATGCCAGGTCGCGTGGCCGAGGACCGGCATGACGACGGCCAGGCCGGCAAACAGCGGGATCGAGCCGATCACCAGCAGCACCGCGACCGTCAGGCCCCAGAGCGCCATCTGCAGCGGGTTGACTATTACGGCGCGCGCCGAAGTCTCGATCGCCGAGACGGCGCCGACATCACGGTCGAGCAGCAGCGGGAAGGCAATCACGGTGGTGGCGAGCACCACGATCGCGAAGACGAGGCCGGCAGCGTTGCCGAGCATGATCAGCGTCCAGCCCTTGCCGGTCGTCAGCACGTCGCGCAGGAAGGTTCCGACGGAGGCCGGCGGCTCCGCGCCAAACAGGCTGGTGTAGATCGACTGCGCGGTGAACAGCCACAGAAGGAAGAGCGCGAAAAGCAGGACGCCGATCGCCGCGATCGAGGGCAGCGCCGGCGAACGGCGCACGTCGAGCGCGTGGTGCCAGCGGCTGCTCATGCCGAGCTCGCGCCGGCGGCTGATCTCGTAGAGGCCGATCGCCGCAAAGGGCCCGATCAATGCAAAGCCCGACATCAGCGGATAGACGAGCTGGATTGCACTCGAGCCGGAGGTCCACCGCGTCAGGATAAGGCCGACGACCGGATAGATCAGGCACAGGAACACGTAGTGCGAAGGCTTGGCCCAGAAATCCTCGGCGCCGAGCCTTAGCGCGTCCCATAGATCCGACGTGGTGATGTGGCGCACCGTGGGCTGCACATGCAGCCCTTGCGCGTCCGCCATGACATGAAAACCAGCCATAACCGTCCTCCGTATCGCTCGGGGGGCGGTCACCGCCTGGGTGGCCCGCCCGTGGCTGCCACTTCTAGAACGCCGGGATGATAACCGATCTCCCGGACGATGTCGCCGCATAACGCGATTTTCATCGGCTGCCCGGCAAAAGCCACGATCGCCGGTATCAGAGGCCGGATGACCAGCCTGACCACCGATTCCCCCCATCTCGACAGACGCACATTGCTCAAGACCGTCGGCCTTGCGGCGCTCGGCGGCATTGCCGCCTGCAACAGCGTCCAGCTGCCGACCGGCGAAGCCGCCGGCGTGTCGTCCTCCGCCACAGGCACGTTGAGGACAATCCGCACATCGGCCGGACTGCCGGCGCTCATCCCGGACACGCAGCTCGAACAGGCGGCGCTGCAGCAGGCCGGCTATATGGCGTCGCGCGCCCGTATGAGCCACACGACCGGCTGGGGCAAGGATTTCGCCTCGCGCATGAAGGGCAACGGCGTGCGCGGCGCCGCGGGCGAAAACATCGCCGAGGGACGTTTCGACCTGCAAAAGCTGTTCGACATCTGGATGCATTCGGACGGCCACCGGCGCAACATGCTCGACCCGGACTTCAGCCGCTTCGGGTTGGCTTACGTGCGCGACGGCCGCGATCCCAGCCTGCGCTACTGGGCACTGGTGCTGGGCCGTTAAACTGAAGCGCCGCCTTCGGAAAAGCCCGCGTGCTCTTTGCATCCAGGGACACTGATCCGCAGGCCGGACGTTACCCCGGCGGCTATCCATTCTGACCAGCCGGCGCGCGTCGCCGGGCGATCGTTGGCGTGGCCTCAGAGCGGCTTCACCAGGAGCGGAACGCTCCTCTGCGGACCGCAATGCATGTAGCGATTGCACACTCAGCGACAACCAGTTGCGTTCGCCGCCGCCCGCTTAGCGGTCAATTCGGCGGACATAACCGAGCTGCATTTATGGCCGCAATGTCAGCGTGATTGGGACTGGCACGGAGACCGCCACCAAAACATCAATCCATATGCGCGGCCGGCGCGCCGCCCGCGGGCGCGGCCTTCGGCTTGCGCAGCAGGATGACGAACGGAACGGCAAGCAGCGTCATCACCATCAGGAGTTTGAAGTCGTTGATGTAGGAGATCATCATCGCCTGGACGTTGACCAGCCTGTCGACTTGCGAAAGCGCCATGGGATCACCGCTCGCCGCCGCGGGCGAGGTTGCCCACAGGTTGGGGTTGTAGGGGTTGATGAACGCCCCGAGCTCGCTGTGGTTGACCTGCGTGTTCTGCACCATCAGCGCCGCAACCACCGAGACGCCGATCGATGAGCCGAGATTGCGCACAAGGCTGAACAGCGAGGTGGCGTCGGTGCGGTAGCGCGCGTCGAGCGTGGCGAAGGCCACCGCCGAGAGCGGCACGAACACCATGCCCATGCCGAGGCCCTGGATGACGCCCGAAGAGATGATCAGCCAGTTGTCCATCTGCGGCGTGAAGCTCGCCATGGTGTAAAGCGACTGCGCGGTGAGCAGGAAGCCGATCGCGACCAGAATACGCGCGTCGATCCTGTGCATGATGCGGCCGACGAACAGCATCGAAATCATCGTGCCGATACCGCGCGGGCCGAGCACGACACCGATGGTGACGGTCGGGTAGCCGAAGATGTTGGCAAGCATCGGCGGCAGCAGCGACATCGAAGCCAGGATCAGCACGCCCATGACGAAGATGAAGCCGAGCCCGGTCACGAAATTGCGGTCGAGGAAGATTTTCGGATCGATGAAGGGACGTTCGGACGTCACCGTGTGGATGATGAACACCCAGAAGCCGGTGATCGACAGCGCAAGCTCGATCCAGATCTCTGTCGAGGAGAACCAGTCGACCTCGCCGCCGCGGTCGAGCATCAGCTGCAGCGCGCCGACGCCGAGCGAGATCATGGCGAAGCCGAAGAAATCGAAGCTGCGCACGCGCTTGGCGACGACAGGCAGGTAGGCGGCCATGCCGATGAAGGCGAGGATGCCGACCGGCAGGTTGATGAAGAACACCCAGCGCCAGTTGAAATTCTCGGTCAGCCAGCCGCCGAGCGTCGGGCCGAGGATCGGCCCCAGCATGATGCCGGCGCCCCAGATGGCCATGGCCTGGCCGTGGCGTTCGCGGGGATTGATATCGAGCAGGAAGGTCTGCGACAGCGGCACGATCGCCGCTCCGAACACACCCTGCAGCAGGCGGAAGAGCACCATCGTCTCGAGGCTCCACGCCATGCCGCAAAGCATGGAGAAGATGGTGAAGCCGACGACGGAGGCCAGGAACAGCTCCTTGCGGCCGAGGCGGTCGGCGAGCCAGCCGGTGACCGGCGTCATGATGGCGGCGGCGACGATATAGGAGGTCAGCACCCAGTTGATGTTGTCGGGCGAGGCACCGAGGTCGCCGGTCATGGTCGGCAGCGCGACATTGGCGATCGTGGTGTCGAGCGCCTGCATGACCGTCGCCAGCATCAGCGCGACCGTGATCAGGCCGCGGTGCGGTACTTCCTTGAAGGGTTCGGGCGTGCTCATGGTGCTGAACTTCCAGCAGGTAACAAAAACGGGTACATTGGGATTCCGGGCGGCGAGGCCTTCCTTTGAGACCCTCGTCGCGGTGGGACGCGAGGATCGATGTGGGGGTTACATCGAGCGAAAGTCTCGGTTGGAGCGGATGCCTGCCGCCCGGAAACCTGAGGACCGACGTATCCGTGTCGAAAGCCTCTGCCTTGGATCGACCCGCGACGCGGCTCGCCTCAAACGCTCGGCTTTCACACCCCTCCCTTCAGAGCATTCCCTTGCGGCCGCTCATGCCCGCGGGCTTCACCTTGCTTTATTGCGCGTGCTCGCCGGCCGTGGCGTGACCGAAGATCGACGGCAATCCGCGCGCGACGCCGGTATCGACGGTGACCGTCGCGCTCATGCCGGTGCGCAGCGCCATCTTGGCGTCGGGGTCGGTCATTTCCAGGCGCACGGGAATGCGCTGGGTGACCTTGACCCAGTTGCCGGTGGCGTTCTGGGCGGGCAGCAGCGAGAACTCGGCGCCGGTGCCGGCGCCGATCGCCTTGACGGTCGCCTCGAAGGTCCGGCCCGGATAGGTGTCGACCACGATCTCGGCCTTCTGGCCCGGCTTCATATGGGTCAGCTGGGTTTCCTTGAAATTGGCCTCGATCCAGGTGTCATCCGTCTCGACCAGCGCGAACAGCGGCGTGCCGACGGAGACATACTGGCCGACCTTGAAGGACGAGGCCTGGTAGACGATGCCGTCGGACGGCGCCTTCACCGTGGTCTGCGAGAGGTTGTAGGCGGCCTTGTCGCGCGCGGCGAGCGCCGACATCACACTCGGATGCTTGTCGGTCTCGATGTCGGGGTTGCCGCCAAGCGCCGCCTTGGCGCTGATGATGCCCTGCTCGGCGACCGCAAGCTGCTGCTTGGCCTTGTCGAGGTCGTTGCGGGCCTCGTCCAGCGACGACTTGGCATTGATGCCTTTCTGGGCGAGATCGGCGGCGCGGTCATATTGCGACTGCGCATAGTCGACCTCGCTCTTGGCCGACTTCTGCTGCGCCATCGCCTGGCTGTAGGCGGCGCGCAGCTGCTCGACATTGAGCCGCGCGGCGGCGACAGCCGCGTCGGCCTGGGCCAGCGCGATCTTGTAAGGCTCGGGGTCGATGACGAAGAGAAGGTCGCCCGCCTTGACCGTCTGGTTGTCGGCAATGCCGACCTGGACGATGCGGCCGGCCGTATCGGAGGCGATCGAAATCCGGGCCTGCTGCAGGTTGGCGTTCTCGGTCTCCTGGTACCGTCCGCCGGTGACCCATACATAGGCGCCGCCCGCGAGCAGCGCCAGCGGCAGGGCGACCATCAAAAGGAAGCGGCCGGTGCGGCGCTTCTTCTTCGGTGCTGCCGGTGCGACCTGCGGCTCCGCTGCCGCGGAGACCGGCGCAGCCTCCGGCTTCGCCGGCGCCTCGATCTCGAGCTTGGTGACGTTGTCGTCTGCTTTCTTGGCTGCCGCGTTCATGCTGCCCGCCCTTCCGTATTCTTGATCTTTTCGAGGGACGACGTCTCGCCGTCGGTCAAATTCTGCACGATGGTGTCGAGCACCCGGATCAGGATGCGACGGTCCTCCAGCGATACGCCGGTGAGCGATTCCTCATAGACCTCGCCGGCGAGGCTTTTGACATCGGCGTAGGCCGCGTTGGCCTTTTCGGTCGGGAAGATCATGCGCACACGCCGGTCGGCCGCATCGGCGCGACGCTCGATCCAGCCGCCCTCCTCCATCCGGTCGACGAGGCGCGAGACGCTGATCGGCTCGATCTCGAGCAGTTCCGCGAGCCGCGCCTGCGCGACACCGGCCTCCTTGGCGACGCGGACGAGAAGCCGCCATTGCGCGGAGGAAAGGCCCAACCCGCTGGCGCGCGCCTCGAAGCGCTTGCGCATGAGGCGCTGCACGTCGTGGATCAAAAATCCCAATCTGTCGATGCCATCTGAAACCATGAGCGGCATATATAATAAGCGTGCTTACTATTCAAGTGGCTGCGTTGTTCCAGAAGCCGGCAACCGCATGGGGCCATGCCAGGGCTGCATGGTCGAAGCTCGCCAAGGCGGGCATGAGAGCGCCACAGAGCGCCGGCTCCGGCGTCGTCTTCAGGCAATGGGTGCATGGCATGGTGCCAACTGACTAGGATTCACAGTGTTTTAGCAGCTGCGCTGGTGCCGTTCGGCATGTTTGTGATACATCTGGCGGCGAGGATCGGGGGATCATCGCAATGCCGACGCTCTATGCGCTGAAGCCGGCTTTCCAGGACAGGCTGCGGCCGCTGGTCAACAGGCTGGCGGCGATGGGTGTGACGGCCAACGGCATAACGATCGCGGCTGCTCTGCTGTCCATCGCGGCTGGATCGGCGATCGCGATCCTCCCCGATTGGAGCCCGCTGCTCTTCCTCATCCCCCTGGTGCTTTTCCTGCGCATGGCGCTCAACGCCATTGACGGCATGCTGGCGCGCGAGCATGGCCAGGCCTCGACGCTCGGCATGTACCTCAACGAGATCTGCGATGTCGTCTCCGATCTCGCGCTGATCCTGCCGTTCGCCGCCGTCCCCCAATTCGGCGCCTGGGGCGTCGTCGCCTTTGCCATCGCCGCGGCGCTCACCGAGTTCGCCGGCGTGCTCGGCATCGCCGCCGGGATCGGGCGAAACTATGCCGGGCCGTTCGGCAAGAGCGACAGAGCGCTGGCGCTCGGCGTGGCCGCCGCGCTCGCCGCCGCGGGGCTCTGGCCGGAGGCAATCGCGCCGTTTGTGTTTCCGGCCATGGCTACGCTTTCGCTGCTGACCGCCATAAACCGGATACGCGCCGGTCTTATTGGCAGCACCGGGTGAGCACCGAGACTCGCCATGCCGTCCGGGGGAACCACCATGCTTCACGAACAGGTCGCCAGCGCGCCGGCGCAAAGCCTTGCGCGGCAGGCGCAGGAACGCACCTTCCGAAGCCATGACGGCACGCAGATCTTTTACCGCTACTGGCCGGCGATGCAGGGCACGGCCAAGGGCGCGGTCGTGCTCTTCCATCGCGGACACGAGCATGGCGGCCGCATGGCGCATCTCGTCGACGAACTCAGCCTGCCCGACTACGCCTTCTATGCCTGGGATGCGCGCGGCAACGGCCGCTCTGCCGGTGAGCGCGGCTATGCTCCGTCTTTCGCCGCGCTGGTGCGCGATATCGACTGTTTCATTCGCGAGATCGCCGCCAGGGACGGCTTTGCCGCGCAGGACATCGCGTTGATCGCGCAGTCCTTCGGCGCGGTGCTGGCGGCCGCGTTGGTGCACGACTATGCGCCCAAGCTGCGCGCCATGGTGCTCGCCTCGCCCGCCTTCTCGGTGAAACTCTATGTCCCTTTCGCCAAGGAAGGCATCGCGCTGTGGCAGAAGATCAAGGGGCGCTTCTTCGTCAATTCCTACGTCAAGGCGAACCTTCTCACTCATGACCCTGTGCGCATTGCTTCCTTCGAAAACGACAAGCTGATCACAAGGCCGATCGCCTCGAACATCCTGGTCGAGCTCTATCAGCACGCGGCGCGCATCGTTGCCGATGCGCGCGCCATCACCGTGCCGACGCAGCTTCTTCTGTCGGGCAGCGACTGGGTGGTGCGGCACGCGCCGCAGCACGAGTTCTTCGTCAATCTCGGCAGCCGGGCGAAGGAGCGCCACGTGCTGCCGGGCTTCTTCCACGATACGCTGGGCGAGCGCGACCGCGCCAAGGCGCTCGACCTGATCCGGCCGTTCCTCGAAGCGCAGTTCGCGGCACCCGCGGAAGCTGTAGACCTGAAGCAGGCGGACATCGCCGGCTACACGCGCGACGAGGCCGACCGCCTCGCCTCGCCGCTCGATCTGCTTTCGCCCAGGGGCCTCTACTGGGCTATGAGCCGCGCCTTCATCCGCATCGGCAGCTGGTTCTCGCAAGGCATGAAGGTCGGCGTTACCACCGGCTTCGATTCCGGTTCGACGCTCGACTATGTCTATGAGAACGAGCCGCGCGGCCTGGGGCCGATCGGCCGCATGGTCGACCGGACCTTCCTCGACGCCATCGGTTGGCGCGGCATCCGCCAGCGCAAGCTTCACATCGAAGAGCTGATCGGCTCGGCGCTGGCAATGCTGAAGGCCGCTGGGCGGCCGACCAACATCCTGGACATTGCGTCTGGTCACGGCCGCTACGTCCTCGATGCGATCGACATGAGCCGGGAGCAACCGACCAGCGTTCGGCTGCGCGACTATTCCGACCTCAATGTCGAGCTCGGCCGCAAGCTGATCGCCGAGCGGCAATTGCCGGCCAGCGTGTCGTTCCAGCGCGCCGACGCCTTCGACGGCGATGGGCTCGCCGCGCTCGATCCGGCGCCGGACCTCGCCATCGTCTCCGGCCTTTACGAGCTCTTCTCCGACAATGCGCTGATTGCGCGCTCGCTCGGCGGCCTTGCCCGCGCCATGCAGCCGGGCAGCCTGCTCGTTTACACCAACCAGCCCTGGCACCCGCAGCTCGAAATGATCGCGCGCAGCCTGACCTCGCATCGCGGCGGCCAGGCCTGGGTGATGCGGCGGCGCACGCAAGGCGAGATGGATCGGCTGGTCGAGGCGGCAGGCTTCGAGAAGCTCGACCAGCGCATCGACCAATGGGGCATCTTCACCGTCTCGCTGGCAAGGCGGCTTTAGGACCACCGCCGCATGCCTTCCAGTGCCGAGCCCCCGCCACTTTCACCCAGCGCCGAGCCCTATGGGCATGTCGTCCTTCGCGCAGCGCTGTGGCTCGCCTTCCTCGCGCCGGTCTTCTATTCGACCTACGGCTTCGCCAATTGGCTCGCCTCGACTCGCGACCATGTCGGCAGCATCGTGTTCTCCTGGGAACACCATGTTCCGTTCGTCGCCTGGACCATCGTGCCCTACTGGTCGATCAACCTGTTCTACGGACTGTCGCTCCTGCTCAACGACAGCCGCCAGGGCGTCGACCGGCTTGCCGGCCGCTACCTCACCGCGCAGATCGTCGCCGTCGCCTGCTTCATCCTGTTTCCGTTGACCGCCACCTTCGTGCGGCCGGAATCGAGCGGCCTGCCGGGTTTCCTGTTTGCGGTGCTCGGCGGCTTCGACAAGCCGTTCAACCAGGCGCCGTCGCTGCATATCGCGCTGTTGGTGATCATCTGGGATCATGGGCGCCAGCGCCTCGCCGGTCCTTTGCTGGGGCTCTGGCACGGCTGGTGCTTTCTGATCGGCGCCTCGGTGCTGACCACCTGGCAGCATCATTTCATCGACATCCCGACCGGCGCGCTGCTCGGCTTCTTTGCCCTGTGGCTCTTTCCGGCACAGGGCCAGCTGCCGTTCGCCGGTTTCCGCCTGACTGCCGACGGCAAGGCATGGCGGCTTGCGCTATACTACGCGCTGGGCGCCGCTCTGGCGCTAACGGGCGCTGTGGTCGGCGCCTTCTTCTCCGCCCTCGCCTTGTTGTTCCTATGGCCTTCGCTGGCGCTGGCCATCGTCGCCTTCGCCTATGCCGGGGCCGGCGCGAAAGTGTTCCAGAAGGCGGCGGATGGCCGTGTGTCGCTGGCAAGCCGCATCCTGCTTTGGCCTTATCGCCTGGGCGCCAAGGTCAATGTCTGGGCCTGGACGCGCAAGCTGCCGCCGGTCGTGCCGGTCAGCGACGGCGTCTTCCTTGGGCGGTTCCCGAACGCCGCCGAGGCAGACGGCTTCGGCACGGTGATCGATCTCGCCGCCGAGCTTGAGCGGCCGGGCGACGCGCCGGGCCGCTGGCAAAGCTTCGGCATGCTCGATCTGCTGCCGCCGCCGGCGGACACGCTCGACCAAGCGGTGGCGGCGATCGAGCCGGCGCGCCGGCGGCGGCAGCAGATCGA
>NZ_RZSN01000167.1:0-12780 GCF_003997315.1 Mesorhizobium sp. M1A.F.Ca.IN.020.04.1.1 | reverse complement strand
AGCACGGGGTAGGGAACGCCAGTCTTCACGCCGGCATAGCCGACAAGGTTCATCAGGAAGTAGATGATCAGCGAGCCGATGCCGATGGCGATGATGAAGTTGACGAAGCCGCCGCAGAACAGAAAAAGGCTCGCGGCGAGATAATAGCCCCAGAGGCTGTGGACGTCGGAAGTCCAGACGTTGAAGATTGAAAACGGCCCCCAGTTCCTGACTGTTGCCGGAGCCAGATCCTCGTTGTAGAGGTCCGGCGAAGCGCCTTGTATAGTCATTGCAACTGTCCCCTTTTGCAAAACGCGGCGTCCCCGCGTTAACTGGTGAGGGTAAGCCTGACGCTGGGGAACCTACAAGCAATCCATTTGCCGGCTTTGGCCTTAAAGTCATTCAATGAGAATCGCGCTTCTCGTCGCGCCAAAACAGGAATCGCCTTTACTTGAGTCGGCTTGCCAATCGCGCCCTGTCCGGTTCCGAACTTTTTCGACCAGCAACCAAAATTGTGTGGAACCAAACCCCTGGACATGCGTTTATGCGGGTTCGGCCGCTTTGCGGTCGACCGGGAGGATAGTGATGGATCGCTTGCATTTCTTTACCCCAGTGCGGATCGCGCGTGGGCAGGGATACCCCTTGGAGGAAGTCGACAGCGTCTCCGAAGCGATGGTGTTCCTGCGGAAGTGGCCAACGGGGAGACGCGGCCCCGTTTATCAATGCGCCGTGAATTGCTGCTCGGCAGCTATGGCTGGCAAGATGTCGGCTGAGGAGGCGAGAAAGGCTTTTGTCGGCTTTGCCCGCATCACTCGGATTCTCGACGACGAGATGGCGCTGCCTCTGGGTGGCGTTTCGATGGACAATGTCTACGCTCTAAGGCGCTAGCACGTTCGAATCCTTCGGCAGCATGAGACGTGGGCCTGAGGCCGACGTCCCGGTGGTGTTGTGTCCTTACTGGCACGAGTTGCTTCGTTTCAATTCTCCCTGAAAGAGCGTGTGAGGGAGGCTTCCACCGGGGCCAGCGGCTGGTCGTGTCACACGCCGGGCTGTTCCATCGCCTGCCGGCGGCGCTCTACCGGCAGATTGTCCACCGGATGCCATGCCGGCTGGAATATCGTGCAGCGGAACTAAAAATCCCACCGCCCCTTTAGGTATGCAGCGTTGGACCGAGAGGCGTGTTGGCGAGGGATGCCGGCACGACGCGGATGCCATCCGGGCGGTTGGAGGCGGATTTGGCGGCGCGTGCGAAGAGCGGCATTCGCCTCACGGTGATCGCGGTGGCGGCAGTGCCGCTGCTGTTTTTGTTGAGCGGTCTTGTCATCCGCTACGCCGCATTCGCATCGGTGTCGCCGGATCCGAGCCTAGCGGCCTATGCCCGCGCCTTCTGCAAATGGGATTGCTCCTGGTATGTCGGCATTTCCGAACAGGGCTATGAGCGTTTTCCCATTCCTGGCCGCAGCAATGTCGGGCGCTGGGGGTTCTTTCCGCTTTATCCGATGCTGGTGGCGGCGGTCCGCACGATTCTGCCCTTCTCCACGATCGCGATTGCGACGGCGGCATCGCTGGCGTGCGGCTATGTCTCGTGCCTGGTGGCATGGCCGCTCATGGACAGGAACATGCGGGCCTATGTGCTTTATTGCGCCTTCCTGCTGAGCGGCCCGTTCTCGTTCTATTTTGCCACCTTCCTCACCGAGCCGCTCTTCGTGCTTTTGACGTCCTGCCTCTTCCTGGCGCTCAAACGCTCGAACCATCTCGCCGCGGGGTTGTCTTGCGCGCTGCTCTCGGCAACGCGGGTCGTCGGCGTGCTGGCCGTGTTCGCGATCGTCATTCGCATGTTCGAGGAGCATCGCGCCAAGGGCGGGTCGGCCATCGGCTTCCCACGCTGGCTGCTCGGCCGGCCGGATCTCATCATCGCCATACTCATCTCGCCCGCCGGCCTGTTCGCCTACATGCTCTACCTTTACGTCACGGTCGGGGACGGCTTTGCCTTCGTGCACGTCCAGCGCGCGTTCGGGCGCGTGGCCGGCAACCCGCTGCTGTTCCTCTGGGCGGGGCTGTCCTATCACCCCGGGGCCGGTTGGTGGCCCAGTGCGCCGCAATGGAGCGCGTCGACGGCAATCGTGGGACTGGCGCTGGCGGCGGTGCTCGCGGCGCGCAGGCAAATTGGCGCGGCCCTGTTCTGCGCCATGGCCATCATCCTGCCTTTGACCTCGAATCTGGCTTCGATGGTCCGCTATGTCGTCGGCCTCGCGCCGCTGACGATGCTGACGGCGGTGCTGCTGTCGGGCTCGAAGGCGACATTGGTCGCTGCGCTGATTGTCTTCCTCTTCACCTGCTACTTCATGACCGTGGCCTGGCTTGGAGGCTATCTTGCGCTGGTCTGAGCTGACGGAATCGACCAGGCCGGTAATCCTGGGTGCCGGCTACGCGCTGGCGGGCGCACTTGCGGCAGCCGAGATCGCCATCCTGGCGCTTGCCCTCAGCCCGAATGTCAGCGACGATTACCGCGCCTATTACATCGACAAGACCACCACATGCCTCAACCGGGACGCCGTGGGGCGCTACACGCCAGGCCGGACCGTATCGTTCCGCTCCGACGGCGCCCGGGAAGCAACCACCATGATGGTCTGCGGCTGGTCGGGGCCAGTAGCGGACGGCACCCATTCGCTGGGCGAGAGCTCTCGCCTGCGCCTTACCCTGCCGCCGCTCCGCGACGGGCTTCGGGCAACGCTGGAAATGGCCGCCGTTATTCGCCCGCCGCAGACCTGGCAGAGGATCGTCGTGTCGGCCAATGGGACCGAGGTGTATCGGGGGACGCTGTCGGGCGATGTGGCGACAACTGTGTCCTTCGTCATTCCGCACGCCGTGCTGGCTGGCAAGGCGACACTGGACATGGCCATCGAGTATCCCGACGGCATTCCGCAAAGCGCCGATGCGAGCAACATCTACAACCGCGCCATCAAGCTGAGATCTTTTCGGTTGGACACGCTTTGATCCTCAGGACGGCCCGTCATCGCGCAGGCGGCGCTCTGCAAAGACCCAGCGATCGAGCACAAGAAGGTTAAGCGCTGGGATGGCCAAGGAAGTGAGGAGAACGGGAACGGCAAGCGGCAGGCCGAATGTCACCGTCAGCAGGTACGGTGCCGCGTAAGCCATAGCGAGGCCAGCAATGGTCAGCAACACGAAACGCGGCGCCTGCGACCGGTGCGAGCCGGCCGACATGAAGGTGAAGGATTTGTGCGCCAGATAGGAAAACAGGGCGGCGGCCGCGTAAGCGGCGAGCGAGGCTTCGACGGGCGCGAGCCCGAGCCAGTTCGATCGGGCAAAGATTGTAGTCAGGACGGCATAGAGGATTGTGGCGACAAGGCCGACTGAAGCGAAGCGCCCCAGGAGCTTCGTGCCGGCGACGCGACGATTCTCAGGCGCGGGCGATACAGGCATACTGCGCTCCGAGCGGCAGCCAAGCGAGCGCGCCTTCCAGTTTCCGGGCAAGCGGCTTGGCCGACGGCAGGAGCAGAAAATGCTCGCAGTGCACGTCGCGGAAGCCCGCCTGCTCAAGCAGCGATGCCGCCTTGCCAGCGCGAAGCAGCACAGCGTCCTTGTCGAACGGACATCTCAACACCGCCATACGGGTCAGCGGGTTGTAGGGATTGTGCTCGATGATGCAGCCAAGTCCGCCTCGCCGAACGACGCGCCGCATCTCGCGGATGAAACCCAGCCACGACGCAGGCGGCACGTGGTGGACGACGCAACTGGCGAACGCCAGGTCGAACATGCCATCCGCGTAAGGCAGGCGTGAGGTGGTGCACACGCTGTATGCGACGTGCGGGTTCTCAGCGCTGGCACGCGCGAGGGACTCCTTCGACACGTCGCAGCCGTCGAGTCGATCGAAGACATCGGCGAGATGCGGATGAAGCGAGCCCACGCCGCAACCGACATCGAGCGCGCGCACGCCTGCGCCGCCCCGCCGGAGGTCCTGCTCGAGGACCAGTCGTCGCAGAAGCTCGGCCTTGGCACGCAGGAAGAAATCATGGCGCAGCCCGGAGAACCGGATCGAGCCCTCGACTGCCTCACTGTAGCTGGACCTATAGCTGTCGAAGAGTTCGGACATCCGCCGTGACCCCGTTCCTGGACTTGCGAAACGAAGCGCGCTTGTCGCGGGAGGCGACGCGCATCGGCCGGTCGAAGCCACTCAGCCTTTCGACAACATAGAGCGGGCGCCGTTTGACCTCGGCATGGATGCTGCCGACGTAGAGACCCATCACGCCGGTCATGAAAAGATTGATGCCGATTAGCAGCGACACGATCACCACCGTGGATGTCCAGCCGGCAATCACGCCGGTTTCGAGGATCCAGGCCGCGATGGCGTATGCGCCAAACGCCAGGGCGAGAGCGGAAATGGCCAACCCGGTCAACAGCACCAGTTGCAGAGGCCGCTCCGAAAAACCGATGATGCCATGGATGGCAAGCCGCATCATCTTCCATAACGGGTATTTGGTTTCACCAAGCGTCCGCGCCGGGCGCTCGAACGGCACCGCCGCCTGCTTGAAACCCATCCAGCCGAACATGCCCCTGACGAAGCGGTCGTGCTCCGGCATGCGCTTGAACGTGTCCAGCGCCTTCCGGCCGACGAGGCGGAAGTCGCCGACATCGCGCGGGATCTCGACCGGTGTCATCCTCTCCAGCAGCCGATAGAACAGGCTGGCGGTGACGCGCTTGAACCAGGTTTCGCCCTTGCGGCTGACGCGCCTTGCGTAGACGATCTCGAAGCCGTCCTTCCACTTCGCCACCAGGTCGAGAACGACCTCGGGGGGATCCTGCAGGTCAGCGTCCATGACGATGACGGCCTCGCCGGAGGCCGCTTCCATGCCGGCGCTGATGGCGATCTGGTGGCCGAAGTTGCGGGAGAGCTCGATCAGGCGGAAGCTCGGTTCGGCGGCGACCATGCCGCGCAAATAGCTCACGCTTCGATCGCTGCTTCCGTCGTCGACGAAGATGACTTCGGTGTCTCCGTCCAGTTTTGCGGTCAGTGCGCTGATCCGCTCGACCAGCCGGGGCAACACCTCCTCCTCATTGTATATCGGCAGCACCAATGAGTAGCGTAGGGACGGTGCCCGCGTCCGGATCCGCTGGACAGATTCTTGCATGGGATTGCAATGGAACACCGGCCAGAAAGTTCCATAAGCAGGCGCTAATTGCGGAAGAAATGGCGCTGTTCCTCGCCAAAAAAGGCGCGCAACGTTCGGTTGAAATCTAACCCGGTACCGACAGAAGTCCTTGGATCGAGGATTTTGATGCCCATCTTTTTCAGGCCGGGCGGATGGAGCCACCAGATCGCGAAAGATCGGCGCTGCATCGTGCGCCGATCTCGGCGTTCCTGCGGCGCAAAACCTTTCTTGAGATGCCCCGTGACGAACCTGGGCTCTCCAAGAGCCGGATTTTAGTTTAGGGAAGGTGTCCAATTCGTCTGCGCCCCGTGTGCACGGACGCATCGGAAACCGGAAAAACGGCCCGTCCCGTGGGGGAAAAGACCACACACGACGTGGCCCAACATTTTTGAAACAACAAAAAAATGTCGAAGTATCAAGATTTCAGAATAGCCATAGCACCAATGATGGACTGGACGGACCGGCATTGCCGGTTCTTTCACCGTCAGCTGACGCGTCGCACGTTGCTCTACACGGAAATGGTGGTGGCGGACGCAGTCATCCATGGCGCACGCGAGCGCCTGCTCGGCTTCGACGGTGCCGAGCATCCGGTTGCGCTTCAGCTTGGCGGTTCGGATCCGCGAAAGCTTGCCGAAGCGGCGGTGATCGGCGAGGCGTTCGGTTACGACGAAATCAATCTTAATGTCGGCTGTCCGTCCGACCGCGTCCAGTCGGGCACTTTTGGCGCGTGCCTGATGAAGACGCCGGTGCTGGTCGTGGAATGCATCGCGGCGATGAAGGCGGCGGTGAGAATCCCCGTCACGGTCAAATGCCGCATCGGCGTCGATGACCAGGACCCCGAACCCGCTCTCGACACGCTCGCAGACGGCGTGCTGACGGCCGGCGCCGATGCGCTCTGGGTGCACGCCCGCAAGGCGTGGCTGGAGGGGCTTAGCCCCAAGGAAAACCGCGAGATCCCGCCGCTCGACTATCCGCGCGTCTATCGGCTCAAGACCAGGAAGGCCAACCAATTCATCGGCATCAACGGCGGCATTCAATCCCTTGACGAGGCAGAGGCGCACCTCGCTTATGTCGACGGCGTCATGCTCGGCCGCGCGGCCTATCATACGCCCGGCATCCTCACCGGCATCGATGCCGCATTTTACGGCGAGGCGCCGGTCGCTTTCGACTACGCGGCGCTGATGGACGCCATGGCCGCTTACGCCGCGCGTCACATCGAGAAGGGCGGACGGCTCGGCCATGTCACGCGCCATATGGTCGGGCTGTTCCACGGTCTCCCGGGCGCGCGCCGCTACCGGCAGATTTTGTCCACCGACGCCAACAGACCCGGCGCCGGGCCAGAGGTGCTGAAGACGGCGTTCGCGGCAATAGATTTCGTGGCGGCGGAAACCGAAGCCGCTTGAGGCGGATCGGCGGCAGAGCATTTCACCGTTCCACAGAAACGGCGAACCGCTCCATCTGTTTGTCTAGACGAAATTCGGGGCGGATAAGCGGGAATCTAGTCGCGCAGGATCATCCGGTCACCCCGCACCTCGAAACCCGACAGCGAGCCGATGAAGTTCATGCCGAGCAGGCTTTGCTCGAGCATGCCGGGCGCCGCGACCATCACCGGCATATCCTTGCGCATGATGCCGCCGATCGCCATCTCGTCGGTCCTGACCGTTGCCGCACGCGCCATGCCGTTGGCGGTCGAGACGTCCACGGTGTAGCTGAGCGCCGCTGGGTTGAAGCCGGCCGCCTGGGCGTCCTCCGCCGTCAGCACCGTGCTGGTCGCGCCGGTGTCGACCACCGTGCGCACCGGCCTGCCGTTGACGAGGATTCGCGCCTCGAAATGGCCATTGCCGGCCTTGTCGAGCGTCACGGTGGCACGGCCACTATCGACGCCAAGCGCCAAGGGGCTTCCCGGAACAAGGCCGGCGGTGACGCGGCTGACAACATCCTGCAGCTCGTAGCGGTACTGGTAGCCGGCGATCAGCGCCAGCACGATTGCCGCCCAGACGCCGAAGTTGCGCGCCATGTCACCGAGCGGCCGGCCAGAGCGAATAAGGCTGGCGCCGATTACCGCCACCAGGACTCCAACCCAGATCAGCCTGCTGAAATCGTTGTTCTCGATGCCGAAGGTGCGGCCGGCGGAATCATTCATCATCAGCAGGATCAAGCCGGCGCCGATCACCAGCATGACGACCCAGAACAGGCGATTCATGGCCAGCCCTTTCTTACAGCCAGCTCTTTCACAGCACGCCGCGCTCGCGCGCCATGCGGGCGCGCCGCGTCTCGCGGCGGGGCCGGCGTTCGACCGTCTCCAGCCGCGCCGGCAACTCGGCCATGACTGCACGCCGGACTTCCGGCGTCATCGCGATCCACCCGGCGATCTCATCGCGCGTGCGGCCGCAACCGAAACAGAAGCCGGTTTTCATGTCGATGGAACAGACGAGTATGCAGGGAGACTCGATGGCGGTCATGCTGTTCTCTTGCCTTCACTCCACATGGTGCAACCGCAACGCCAATGCAAGCCCTTCGCGATGCGCCGTCGACCGGCGCTTTCGCGGCATTGCCGGGCGGTTGTGCCAGGCGGTGAAGGCGGCTATGCCGCTGGCTGTTCCTGCAAAGAGACCGCATTCGATATGACCGCAAAGCCTTTCGATGATTTCCGCACTCTGCTGGCAACGCTGCCGCCGGCCGACGCCGCCGCCGAAACCCGCGTTCGCACCCTGTTTGCCAAGGCCGACAAGCCGAAAGCTTCGCTTGGCCGGATTGAAGATGTCGCGGCATGGCTCGCCGCTTGGAGCGGGCGTGCGCCGCCGGCCGTCAATCGTCCGCTTGTGGCGATCTTTGCCGGCAACCACGGTGCCGTTCGGCATGGCATTTCGCCGCGGCCGGTTTCGGCGACCGCCAATGCCGTCGAACTCTGCGCCGCCGGAGGTGCAGCGATCAATCAGATCTGCATCGCCAACGATCTCGGCCTGAAGGTCTTCGACCTGGCGCTGGATATTCCGACGGGGGACATCACCGAAGAAGCGGCCCTCGACGAGCGCGGCTGCGCCGCCACCATGGCCTTCGGCATGGAAGCGGTCGCGGGCGGCGCCGATCTTCTTTGCCTTGGCGATCTGGGCGTCGGCAATTCAACCATCGCGGCCGCGCTCAGCGCTGCCCTCTTTGGCGGCAAGGGGTCCGACTGGGTTGGACCTGGATCGGGGGCGGACACGGCGATGATGGCGCGCAAGGCCGAAGCGGTCGACCGGGCGCTTGCTTTCCACGGCTCCGGTCTCGGCGATCCGCTCGAGGCCTTGCGCCGCGTCGGCGGGCGCGAGTTCGCGGCAATCTGCGGCGCCATTCTCGCAGCCCGCATGCAGAAGATTCCTGTACTGCTCGACGGGTTCGTCGCGACGGCTGCCGCCGCGGTTCTGCACAAAGCCGATCCTTCCGCGATCGACCACTGCCTGCTCGCCAGCCTGTCGCCGGAGCCGGGCCAAGCCAAAGTCGCCGAACGGCTTGGGCTCGAGCCACTGCTCGATCTTGCTGTCAGTCACGGCGAAGGAGTTGGGGCTGGACTTGCCGCCGGTCTCGTCAAGGCCGCGGCGCTCACGAGCTCCGGTATGGCTGCGGCGGTTCGTGGCTGAAGCACGTGTGCAGAAATCGGCTGCAGGTTATCGGGGTAGGGAGTCAACGCCGGAGCTTGGGAATACGATAGACGACAGCGATATATTTTGGATTGGATCGCCTTCCAACTACCGAGCCTCCGAGACGTTCTGCAATCTTTCTGCTAGCGATGTTTTCTTCCGCGACAGGATAGTCAAAACTGTCCGGCGCGAGTTTCTCCGACGCCCATGCAACCACGGCGGCGATTGCCTCCCGGCCGATGCCCTGTCCTTGAGCGCCTTCCTTGAGCCAGATTCCAAGTTCGGGAGATACCGTGTTTGCCGCATGCAGGCCAACAAGCCCTAGACAACGACCGTCTTGCGAACGCCGCACAACGAAATGCAGGTCCGATCCGTCGAGGATCGGTTCTAACCAAGACCGCCAGACCGCGCCAAATGCGGCCGACGATCGTGGCGGTTCCCACTGCATGAAGCGGGTGATTGAAGGCGTAATACAGGCGTAAAGCTCTTCGGCATCACCGGGCGTAAATAGCTTGAGGGATAGGCGTTCCGATTTGATCTCGGTGCGGCTTGGATCCCAATCAGTGATCGTCATCTCAGGGGGCAATTTTGTCATATCGGACCGAAGGACTCAACGCCGCCGGGCGGCGACAGCCTTGGTCGGCAGCGCGGGCAATTCCTCCATCACTCGGCTCAGCGGGAAGATGGCGATGGCCTCGGTGCCTTCGCGCAGCTTGGAGTGCAGCTCGAACTCGCCGCCATGCATGTCGAGCAGACCCTGCACGATCGGCAGTCCGAGGCCCGTTCCCTGTTCGGCGCTCTTGATGGCGATCGAGCCCTGGCCGAAGGCGGAAAGCACCACTGGGATTTCCTCTTCCGGAATGCCGGGACCGTTGTCCTTGACCGAGATGTACTGACCGCCGCCCGCCGTCCAGCCGACGCGCACACGCACTTCGCCGCCCGACGGCGTGAACTTGATGGCATTGGACAGCAGATTGAGCGCGATCTGCCGGATGGCGCGCTCGTCGCCGAACAGGCGCGGCAGCGCGGTCTCGAACTCCTGGATGACGCGGATGTCCTTGTTGCGGGCTCTCAGTTCCATCATATGGCAGCAATCCTCAACGATCGTCACCAGCACCACCGGCTCCTCGTTGAGCTGGTAGCGGCCGGCCTCGATGCGCGACAGGTCGAGGATCTCATTGATCAGATCGAGCAGATGCTGGCCGGATTCGTGCACATCACGCGCGTAATCGCGATAGGTTGGGTTGTTCATCGGCCCGAGCACTTCATTGGCCATCACTTCGGAGAAACCGAGGATGGCGTTGAGCGGCGTCCGGAGCTCATGGCTCATCGAGGCGAGGAAGCGCGACTTCGCCAGATTGGCGTCCTCGGCGCGCCGCCTGGCCTCGTCGGACATGGATTTGGCAGTCTCCACCTCGGCGATCAGCGCGTCCTTCTCGGAGCGGAAGGAGAGCAGCATCCAGGATGACTGGTTGAGATGGCGCGCGACGTAGCCGAAGAAGGGCAGGGCAGCGACCAGAAGCGCCGCCATGATCCCTTCGATCGGCATCCACAGGCGCAGGACGGCATAGACATAGACCGCGACGGGAACGGCGAAGGTCGCCAATAGCGCGCCGCCCAGGGACGATGCCATCACCGCAGTCGTCGCCATGGCGACCAGGAGCACCATGGCCTTGACGACATGGAACTGGTCGACCTGGCATGTGGAGCAGCCCAGCCAGGCGAACCAGGCCCAGCCGAGGCCGCAAAGCGAATGGCCGATCAGGAAATCGCGGCGCGTCTGCACAGGGTCGAGCTCGGCCGCTTCCGCGCGCTCGACGCGCCGCGCCATGAAAGTGACGATGGCGTAGCAAAGCAGCATGAAGAGAGCCCAGACGGCGACCTGGTTGCCCAGGCCCGCGAAGCGGCCGATGGCCGCTACCACAAGCACAAGCAGAGGAATCGCGGCCGCACTGACCACCATGGCGCGTGCATGGAGCTTGAGCAGCTCGCGGTCGAAATCGAGGCTGCCGGCCTGCTGCGAAAGACGGTCACGCGTCCTGCGCACCGCGCGAGCCACATCGCTGTTGCGATGCGGTTTCCTGCGGTCCACAATGAATTTGTCCGCTGTGTCCGAGCGTAGCAAAGGCATGCAAGTTCAATTTCTGCGCGCAGCGATTTTCAGTTCGTTAAGCTACGTTCGAATGATTAAGAGACTGTTTGCCATATGAGCCGTTCCTGGTCGCGAAGACCGCGCCGGCGCTATGTTCCGCGGCCTCCGCGAAGCCTTTTGCGCAGGCTTCTGGATTACGGGCTGGCCGTGGTCCTGCTTGGCCTGTCCATCCTGGTGGCGGCGCGGCTCGACCGGTTCGAGACGCGACAGGAGCAAGGCACGGCCATCGTCAGGGACGGCGATTCGATCACGCTTGGCGCCGAGCGCATCCGCATGCGCGTTATCGACGCGCCGGAATACACACAGACGTGCCGCAAGGACGGGGCCGATTATGCCTGCGGCAGGCTTGCGCGGCAGTCGCTGGTGCGGCTGATCGCCGACAGGCCGGTCTCCTGCAGCGGGTGGCAGCGCGACCGCTACGGCCGGTTGCTCGGCGACTGCAAGGCGGGCGACACGGACCTCAACCGCGCGCAGGTACAGTCCGGATGGGCCGTCGCCTTCGGCGACTTCGAAACCGAGGAGGCCGTCGCGCGGGCTGCCAAGGTGGGCATCTGGGCTGGCTCCTTCGATCAGCCGCAGGACTGGCGCGACAGCCATCACAATCAACCCGTCGAAAGGAAGCACGGCGCACTGGCTTCGCTCGGCGATGCGTTGCGTGAGCTTGTTCGTTTCTGGTGACGCCCGCTTCGGGGGATGCTCTGTTTGCCAACATGTGGTCTTGCCAAACCGCTATGCAGTTTTGGGCGACATGCATTGCAGCGCGCCCTAAGATTGGCATGAAGATCGGAGACTAGAATGAAGCTGTTCGATGGCGGCCGGGCGCCCAACCCCAGGCGGGTTCGGGTTTTCCTGGCTGAAAAGGGGCTAGCCGTCCCTTTGGTGCCCGTGGACATGGGCGCGCTGGAGCATCGCAAGGAGCCGGTGGCGTCGCGCAATGCGCTGCGGCGGCTGCCCGTGCTCGAACTCGACGACGGGACCATCATCACCGAATCCATCGCCATTTGCCGTTATTTCGAGGAGTTGCATCCCGAGCCCGCCCTGTTCGGAACAGGCGCGCTCGGCAAGGCCATGGTGGAGATGTGGCAGAGGCGTCTGGAGCTAAATCTGATGAGCTGCGTGGCCGCCGCGTTCCGGCACATCCATCCGGCAATGAAGGAATGGGAGGTGCCGCAGATCCCGGAATGGGGCGAGGCCAACAAGCCGAAGGCCATCGAGTTCCTGCATCTCCTCGACCGGGAGTTGGCGGATAGGGAATTTGCCGCCGGCGACACCTATTCGGTCGCCGACATCACCGGGCTGATCGCCATCGATTTCATGAAGCCGGCACGCATCAAGGTGCCTGAAGAATGCGGGAACGTGCTGCGCTGGCACGCAGCGCTCTCCAGCCGGCCAAGCGCTGCTGCTTGAGGCTTGTTTTTGGAGAACCCGCCGGACATGAGCGAAGCGCTGGAGAGCCTTGCCGCCAAGGTGCGGGCTTGCCGCATCTGTGTCGAGCAGCCGCGCGGCCGGCCCCTGCCGCATCAGCCGCGCCCGGTGCTTGTGCCTTCGTCGAAGGCCCGCATCCTGCTTGCCGGCCAGGCGCCGGGCACGAAAGTCCACATCTCGGGCATGCCGTTCACCGACGCTTCCGGGGATCGCTTGAGGAACTGGCTCGGCGTCACCCCCGACGAGTTCTACGACACGGAAAAATTCGCCATCGTGCCGATGGGTTTCTGCTTTCCGGGCCAGGACACCAAGGGCGCCGACCTGCCGCCGCGGCGCGAATGCGCCACCGCCTGGCGCGCCGATCTGATGGCGCTGATGCCGCAGATCGATCTGGTGCTGACGATCGGCGGTTATGCGCAGTCCTGGCACATGG